>CADBMY010000353.1 GCA_902795905.1 uncultured Erysipelotrichaceae bacterium | reverse complement strand
TTTAACTTGGCGATCTCTGCCTGCAGACCGTACTTCCGGAAATACGCCAGACTCTCTGTCTTATCCGTATCCGCATATTTGTCACCGATCTCTTCTCTGATCCGTGCCGCAATGTTGACAAGATCTTCGGCATAGTAGCCATCCTTCGGCATCTCCGCTTCTTTACCGCATGCCTGCAGATATCTTGCCTGCAGAGACAGTGCCATATTGTTGATCTGGTTGCCGGCATCATTGATGTAGTATTCTCTTGTCACATCATAGCCTGCCATCTTCATCAGTCTGGCTGTGGAGTCACCGGCCGCAGCACCTCTGGCATGACCCGGATGCAGATCACCGGTAGGATTGGCAGATACATATTCCAGACAGTATTTCACACCCTTGCCGTGATCGGACCATCCGTACTTTTCATTCTTATCAAGTACTTTTCTGATCACACCCTGCAGGGAGTCATGTTTCATGAAGACATTCAGGAAACCGGGTCCGGCGATCTCCAGACGTTCAGCTCCCGCCTTCTCTGCGTCAAACAGGGCAGCGATCTTCTCAGCTGCTTCCCGTGGTTTCATGCCGGCTTTCTTTGCGTACTTCATGGCGACATTGGAAGCGTAGTCTCCGTGTGCCTTATCTTTCGGCAGGCTGAGTTCGATCACATTGGCATCCAGTTCGATTCCGAATATCTGCGAGGCAGCTTCCGCAAAAGCTTCCTTCAGGTTCATTTCTATCTGATTCATGTCTGCACTCCTTTCAGTTCCCAGATCAGTTTCTGATGCGTAACTTCCGCATCTCCCTGAAATATATGATATTCTGCGGTGATCTTTCCTTCACCGAGTGTATATTCATCTGTATAGGTTTCCAGCACCATCACGCCGTAAGGACTCAGTACCCGTGCCATCGATCTCTCACCGATGATCAGATCTGTTTCACTGACGATATCCGCTATTCTTCTGATCACCAGATGTTTCTCTTCAAGGACGATCTCATGACGTACTCCGGGATTGTCTTTTTCACTGTAAAACAGCGTTGTATCGTTCAGGATCCCCTGTCCGTCTGCGAGTACAGTTTCTGTATTTTCGATCAGATCATATTGTGTCAAGCATACCTTAACGTGCATGTTCTTTTGAATTATACAGTTTGTAGTTTCCCTGTCAATAATCTGTTATAAAAATACCTCTGTCAGAAGAGGTATTCACTGTATTTATTCGATCTCTGCCGGATAGAATATCCGGTCATCACTGAGTTTCGGACCCTTAACAAGACTGGCAACCAGTCCGGAAGCTTTTGACAGCTCCCTGACATCACCGTTATGTGTACGGATCCATATCACTTTCCCGCTGTCTCCGCGGTACGGTACATACGGTGCCTGACCGACCGTATCCGTCACCAGATAATATCTCGGATCATAGCCTGCCCGTTTCAGTGCCGCCTTCACACTGCGGATATTTCCCCTGGTATTGGCGCGGTAGGCAAACAGATGCCGGTTCAGCACTCTGTAGGAGAGATCACGCAGGATCGGATCATCCGACTTCTCCAGCAGACTGAACGTATACGTACAGGCATATTCATCCAGAGGATAATACTCCTCGAGGGTCATCTCCCTTCCCTGCAGCACCGGCAGGAAAAGCTCTGCCCCGGCGACGGTCTTTCCTTCATCCATGAGATCCTTCAGTCTCAGGAAGAGCTTGTTCACAAGATTCTCATAACTGCGTGCCACGGGATGATAGTATACCTGCCAGTACATGTGATACCTGGCCATGATATAGTTCTCCACGGCATAGACACCGCTCTCCTTGATCACGATCCGGTCACCGCTGACCCGCAGTGTACGCAGCAGTCTTGCAAGATCATATTCCCCGTACGTTGTGCCGGTAAAGTAGGCATCCCTGAGCAGATAGTCCATCCTGTCCGCATCAAGCTGGGCACTGACGATCTGGGTCAGGATCGTATTGGGGTGTTTATGCCGGATGACATCGGCAACTTCCTTCGCAAGACCCTTGGCAGCACTCTCGAGAATACCGCTGATCTCCGGATCTTCCTCGATGATCTTACACGTATAGTACTCATGCGAAATATTCGATACCTGTTCAAAGGCATGCGAGAAGGGTCCGTGTCCGATGTCATGCAGAAGTCCCGCAAGCATCACCGTCATCTTCTCCCGCTCATTCAGTGCTTCCCGCAGATCCGGCACTTCCGTGATCATCCGGCGGACGATCTCATAGACACCGAGAGAATGCGCAAAACGTGTATGATCGGCTGTGTGGTAGACCATAAAGGCCCCGCCGAGCTGATGGATCCTGCGCATACGCTGAAACCATCTGGTATTGATGCACTTCCAGATCACTTCATCCTGTACATGAATATATCCGTGTACAGGATCGCGCAGTACTTTCTCCTCGGGGGTCCTGACAAACATCGTCACCGTGTTTCCTCCAGCAGAACGACAGCCTGGCAGAGCACGCCTTCACCGCGGCCGACAAAGCCCATGCCTTCACCCCGTGTAGCCTTTACCGATACCTGTGAGATATCACACTGCATTACCCGGGCAAGATTGGCACGCATGTTTTCAATATGCGGAGCCATCTTCGGTCTCTCCGTAAGGATCAGGCTGTCGATATTTCCTATACGGTAATGTCTTTCCTGCATCATACGTACGACTTCCGCCAGGATCACCAGTGAATCAGCGCCTTCCCACTTCGGATCGGTGTCGGGAAAATGATGCCCGAGATCACCGAGAGCCAGAGCACCGAGGATCGCCTCTGCACATGCATGTGTTAACGCATCCGCATCACTGTGCCCGTCCAGTCCTTTTTCATACGGGATCTCGACCCCGCCGAGAATCAGTTTTCTGCCTTCTTTAAAGCGATGAATATCCGTTGACTGTCCAATTCTCATATCCAACTCCTGCTTTCTTTTTTATTATACTTCAAAGCCCCTGCACATTATAATGTGATTGATGAATACATTCCCTCTTCCCGCCTATATTCTGACCTGTATAAATGCCCTTGAAACAGCCGGTTTCGAGGCTTTTGTGGCAGGAGGAGCAGTCCGTGACCACCTGCTGGGAAGACCTGTACATGACTATGATCTGGCAACCTCCGCCAGACCGGAACAGATGCTCGAGATCTTCCGTTCCTATCATACCGATACGACCGGACTGAAGCATGGCACTCTGCGTGTGATCGTTGATCATCATCCCGTGGAGATCACTGCCTACCGCTGTGAAGATACGTATGAAGATCACCGCCGTCCCGACCATGTCCGCTTCAGCACCTCGCTGCACGAAGACTGTGCCCGCAGAGACCTGACGATCAATGCCATGGCCTACTCCCCGCATACCGGCATCGTTGATGACTACGGCGGCATCCATGACCTTGAGCACAGGATCATCCGTACGGTCGGCGATCCCGTACAGCGCTTCAGTGAGGATGCTCTGCGTATCCTGCGTACCGTACGCTTTGCGGCAGAGCTTGGCTTTGACACCGATCCCGATACCCGGAAAGCAGTCCTTTCCAAATGCGGTGATCTTCACTATATTGCCCCGGAGAGGATCAGAGAGGAGTTCTATCGCATTCTGGCATCCGCCGGCTGTGCAGACTCCTTCCGTACATATTTTCCGGTATATCTGACCTTCCTGCCGGTGCTTTCGGTATATACCGATACAATGATCGAAGAGACCGCCCGTAAGCTTGAAGAAAGCCCGTCTGTACCGCTTCTTCGAGCAGCCCTGATCCTTGCCCCGGCCGGTAAGGAAAAGGCCGTAAATGCCCTCTCTGCGCTTCGTCCTGCAGCTGCGGATCTCCGGCAGATGAAGGAATATTACGATGCCTCTGCGCATCCCCTGCAGACCCTGTACGATGCCCGATGCCTGTGTGCCC
>CADBMY010000352.1 GCA_902795905.1 uncultured Erysipelotrichaceae bacterium | reverse complement strand
GTTCAACACTTTTCGATAGTCATTGACCGTGGAAGGGTTGTTTTCCAGACCGATGACAAGTTGTTCCCATTGGTCGGGAGTGATTCCGTTTGGCACTTTTCTGACCATGAGGAGCTCCTTCTTTTCTGTACATAAATTCTACTATGGAACGTAAGAGCATGTCTATTTATCACTGATAAGACTTTGTTATGATAATTATAAAATTTAACAAATAGAAGTTCGCAAGTCACATAATTTCACAAATACTCTTGATAATTCTACGTTACAAGATTTGTACGATAATAGTGCAGTTACCCCTCACTGCTCCCCTTATAAGACATAATATGAAACAAGAAGACCGTAATCACGGTCTTTTTGTATGTCCTGTGTATTATAATATTTCTGAGGTGAAATCCCATGGACAAGATAAAGGATAATTTACGTAAGACATTCACGGAGATATACGGATACGAGGGAGACTTCCGGTATTTCTTTTCACCGGGCAGAGTCAATCTGATCGGTGAACATACGGACTATAACGGCGGTCATGTTTTCCCGGCGGCGATCCAGCTTGGCATCAGCGGCATCGTTACACAGAGAGATGACACAAAGATACGCTGTTACTCGATGAATGCCGATGAAGGTGTTGTCGAGAAGGATCTGAAGACACTGGCAGAGCCGACGCACACACGCAGCTGGACAGACTATGTGACAGGCATGATCCAGGTCATGCAGGAAGAGGGAAGTGTGATCGACAGGGGCTTTGATCTGGTGATCTGCGGCAATCTGCCGCTGGGATCGGGTCTTTCCAGCTCCGCCTGTCTTGAAGTGCTGATCGGATATATGCTCAAGGTACTGTATGATCCGAAGGTCACAAACAAGCAGATCGCCCTGTTCGGACAGCGTGTGGAGAATGAGTATATCGGTGTCAACTCCGGCATCATGGACCAGTTTGCGATCGCCATGGGAGAAGAGAATAAAGCCCTGTACCTGGATACCGCGACCCTCGAGTACGAAGCCGTACCGCTGAACATGAACGGATATACATTCGTGATCATGAATACAAACAAGAAGCGGGAACTGGCAGACTCCAAGTACAATGAGCGCCGGGCAGAGTGTGAACAGGCCCTGGAGGAGCTGCAGAGCATCGTGGATATCCAGAGCCTCGGCGAGTTATCGCCTGAAGAGTTTGAGGCATACTCGTTTATCATCAGTGATCCGGTCAGAAAGAGACGGGCAAAGCACGCGGTATACGAAAATGCCAGGACATCCCTGGCCGTCAAGGTACTGATGGCAGACAAGCTGAACCTGTTCGGTCTGTTAATGAACGCATCACACGAATCCCTGCGTCTTGATTATGAGGTCACAGGTGTGGAACTGGATACGCTTGTCGATGCCGCAAGAGAGTGCGAAGGCGTACTCGGCGCAAGGATGACCGGAGCCGGCTTCGGCGGCTGTGCCATTGCCCTGGTGCGGTATGAATATTCCCTGATCATGCAGGAACATGTTAAGAAAATTTATACGGAGAAGATCGGTTACGAACCGTCGTTCTATGAAGTTGAATTCAAGGGAGGTCCGCAGGAGATATGATTCGTGAATTCGGAATAAACAAACATGGTGAACAGGCACATCTGCTTACACTGGAGAATGACAAATACTATGTGGAACTGACGGACTGCGGGGCAGCGCTCGTATCCTATGTGCTGAAGGAAACAGGAACGGATATCTGTCAGGGATTCACCTGTGCGGAAGGCTATGACAAGGGCGGTTCTCACGGTGCCAGTGTCGGCAGAGTATGCAACCGCATCAGGGACAAGAAGTTTACGCTGAACGGCAGAGAGTATGTGATCGAATCCGGCAAGCCCGGCAGACACCTGCTGCACTGCGGTATCTACAGCCTGGCGCACAGAATGTACAGCTATGAGGAACAGCCGGGAAAGGTGATCTTCCGCATTACCGTCAAGGATGGCGAGGGAGGTTTCCCCGGGGAAGCTGATATTGCTGTAACATATGCCCTAAGTGAGGAAGGTCTTACCTGGTCATATACAGGTACAGCGAAGAGCGATACACTGATCTCGATGACCAATCATGCCTACTTCAACCTCGACGGATACATGAGTGAGAGTGTTCTGGATCATAAACTGCAGGTATTTGCGGATGAGTTCCTGGAAGTCGATGATGAGCAGATGATGACCGGAACAGTGCTCAATGTGCGGGGTACGCCGTTTGACTTCAGAGAGCCGAAGAAGATCGGAGAGGACCTCGGCGCAAATGATGTACAGCTGAAGAACGGCCTGGGCTATGATCATCACTTCATTATTCCCGGCACCGGCATGAGGAAGCACGCAGAGCTGACCAACGGGATCCTGAAGCTGACGGTGTTCTCCGACCATCCCGGTGTACAGGTCTACTCCGGCAACCAGCTGACCGGCAATTACAACTT
>CADBMY010000351.1 GCA_902795905.1 uncultured Erysipelotrichaceae bacterium | reverse complement strand
GTTCTCCTCTTTACAGTATTTCGTCGAACATCTTCAGTTCGGTCGCGATGATCGGTTCCTCGGAGACACCGGGCTTGGTCGGTCCGAAGGCCTGGAATACCTTTTCTCCGCGTTCGGCCGCTGTCTTGTCCAGGATATACCCGGCCTTGCCGCGGATATCCGTATGGGTCATGACAAAGGTCTTCTTTAACGGAGAAGCAGCTTTCATGTCTCTGCCGATCTCCGCATACAGCTCAGCGTTAGCCCCGACGATGGCGATATCGCCCAGGATCGTCAGCTCCATATCGAGCGGGCACGGATGCTCAGGATCATCTTCCATCTTGTGTCCTGCAGGTACCGGAGGGATATTTCCGTAGGGTACTTCATCATAGTCTCTGAGGCCTCTTCCGCCCATTCTGAAGGCTGTGCCGGAGGAACTCTCATTGCTGTCCTGTACTTTCTTCTGACCAGGCAGCCAGGCTGTAGCCTTCGTCCTGCGGATCGGCATTCTTTCGCTGTATTCGGTAATACTGTCGATCCCCTTGACACAGTCAGCACCATGCGTTCTGCCCATGCTTTCCATCTGCATCCAGCCGACACCGTCCGGATAATCCACGGCACTGGTCCAGCCATCCGGATACTCATACTGTAAGCCATGGCTCAGCAGCGGATTCACATTGCCTGCAGCACCGCTCGTCCACATTGCGATACAGCCGTTTCCGTAGTGCTCTTCGACAAAGCGGGAGGCAATACTGTTGAAGTTGCCGGAAGTCTTGCGTACACCGTCAAAATCCTGCATCAGGTAGCAGCACGTCGCATGACACCCGTAGTTCATCAGTGCCGCGATCACATTCTCCTGTTCATCTACGAACTTAATGATCGATACTCTCTTGTCACTGTACCCCGCAAGATTGCGTGCTTCCACCCAGTATCCGCCAAGTGTCTGCAGATCTCTGTTGGTGTTGACATAGCTCAGTGTCTCACCGTAGCCGTACTTTGCCGGACGCAGGGTCTCAAAGGCTTTCTTCGCAGCTGTGATCGCTGCTTCGCTTTCTACTTTCTTGGCTTCCTTTACCCAGTTCAGATATTCATCTGTCTCCTCATATCTGCCCATCATGTTGTGGTCATGGTATCCGGTGTGATTGTGCGTAGCCGCAAAGACAACATTCTCCACGGGGATACCGACCGTATCCGCGACTTCCTGACGCAGCTCCGGAATATGCGGTACACCGCCCAGTTCAAAGGCGACAAACAGGATCTTGTCCGTACCGTTGTCAATGGCGATTGCCCGGCAGTCCATGTCGTTGTAGATTGCCTCGGTAGTAATCGGTTTCAGTCCCCAGTCACTCTTTGCGGGTGTAGGAAACGGAAACATTGCCGGTGTGGGATTCAGACTTGCCTTGCCGGCGCCAACTCGTAGTGTCATAATTATGATTCCTTTCTATGTATTAGAGATCATCCGCATCAGGATCAAACGGGATCTTGGTATCGTTGACCTTCTCGCGGTATTTTGTGTTGTTTTCAAGACGGTAGATCAACAGCTGCAGTGTACCGGCCAGTGCATAAGCCACGACATTGACGGTCTCACGCAGCCAGTAGCCCTCCGCAAAGAAAGCCGTATATACACCGGCAGCCGCTGCCAGCAGGATCAGTGATACAGCACTCGCCCGGCTCCAGTTGCGGACCCTGGAATGCGTATGTTCGGCATCATACCTGGTCATCAGAGGTTTCCGGGTGACATAGTATATGACATAGATCGTAATAAAGGTCAGACAGAGCAGTGCTATGCCGGTAAATATGGCCGTAACAGGCCATGTATTCCCCGGCACTTTCTGCAGAGAACCAAACAGATACAATGCCACTGATATCAGATCTGCCCCGAGGAAGATCTGTTTCTGCCGTTTTCTTGCCTCATCAGGCATATCCTGGGTCAGCCAGAAATCGGTATAGATCCTCGTTACGGTATAACCCTTGCCGAACTTCTTCGGTACTTTGACAACGGTATAGCCGTTAAAGTACTTCTGAAACATTGCCTGTTTCTTAGGCTTTTTCTTTTCCTTCAGGGTCTCTTCGTAGATCTCGTAATCCTGCTTTGGAAGTGTCATGTGATATAAGCTCCTTTAATGCATTATTCAGGGAATGATATGTTCTTCCCCTTCCTCCCATTTGCAGGGAGGCTCGTTGACTTCGATATGGTACGGACCTTCGCCATAGCACATCGTCGGGTTAAAGACATCCGGATGCAGAGCTCTGCTTCTCATCTCGATCGTATAGCC
>CADBMY010000350.1 GCA_902795905.1 uncultured Erysipelotrichaceae bacterium | reverse complement strand
CTCAGAAGGTCACGAACTTCCATCTCAACGAGGTCGATCAGTTCAGGGTCATCAACCATGTCGCACTTGTTCAGGAAAACGACCATCTTCGGAACGCCTACCTGACGGGACAGCAGGATGTGCTCACGTGTCTGAGGCATCGGTCCGTCTGTTGCAGCAACAACGAGGATCGCGCCGTCCATCTGAGCAGCACCGGTGATCATGTTCTTGACATAGTCAGCGTGCCCTGGGCAGTCTACGTGTGCATAGTGTCTCTTTAATGTCTGATACTCAACGTGAGCTGTGTTGATCGTGATACCACGAGCCTTTTCTTCAGGAGCACCATCGATCTTATCGTAAGCCTCAAATACAGCCTTACCGGATTCGGGATGCTCAGCAAGATACTTTGTGATTGCCGCGGTCAGCGTTGTTTTACCATGGTCAACGTGGCCGATAGTGCCAATGTTAACATGATCAAGCGACCGGTCAAAATGTTCCTTTGCCATAATGCTAAATCTCCTCCTGATTAATTTATTTTCAGCAATAATATTTTAAGATAATCAAATAGTCTTTGCAATAACTACTTATTTGCTGCAGAACTGTTTTTCTCGATAATTTCCTTGGCAATACTCTTAGGTACTTCCTCGTAGTGATCAGTCTGCATAATGTAGGTACCGCGGCCCTGTGTAAACGAACGCAGGTCAGTTACATAACCGAACATTTCGGATAACGGTACGAAGCTTTCGATCTTGATCGCGTTGCCCGTTTCTTCCTGCTGGCGGATCTGTCCGCGGCGCTTGACGATATCGCCCATGACGGCACCAAGGTACTCACTCGGTGCTGTAACGTCAACTCTCATGACCGGCTCAAGGATAACAGGATTGCACTTCTTGGCAGCCTCTCTGAGGGCCAGGGATGCCGCAATCTTATATGCCTGCTCGGAAGAGTCGACATCATGGTAACTACCGTCAAACAGTGTTGCCTTGATATCCACGATCGGATAACCTGCAACCAGACCGTTATTCAGCGCTTCCTCAAGACCAACCTGTGTAGGCTTGATATATTCCTTCGGAACGGAACCGCCGATAGTCTCATCAAAGAATTCAAAGCCCCTGCCCGGGTTCGGTTCAAACCTGATCCAGACATGACCGTACTGACCGTGACCGCCGGTCTGACGAACGAACTTACCTTCGCACTCAGCTGTACTGCGGATCGTCTCACGGTAAGCAACCTGCGGCGCACCGGCCGTAGCTTCAACCTTGAATTCACGTCTCATACGATCGAGAACGATATCCAGCTGGAGTTCACCGACACCGGCAATGATCGTCTGACCTGTCTCTTCATCCGTAAATGTACGGAATGTCGGGTCTTCTTCGGCCAGTTTTGCCAGAGCAGCATCCATCTTTTCACCATCCTGCTTTGTCTTGGGCTCTACGGACATCTGAATAACAGGTTCCGGGAAGACCATCGACTCAAGGATGATCGGATGATTCTCATCGCACAGCGTATCACCTGTTGTCGTATTCTTTAAACCAACGGCACCGGCAATATCACCTGCATAGACTTCGGTAATATCCGTACGGTGGTTCGCATGCATACGAACGATACGTCCGAGACGCTCACGCTTATCCTTGGATGCATTCAGCACATAGCTTCCGGCTGTCGTTGTACCGGAATATACGCGGAAGTAAGTCAGACGTCCGACAAATGGGTCGGTCGCAACTTTGAACGCCAGCGCACTGAACGGCTGATCATCACTCGGAATACGCTCTTCTTCTGTACCGTCTTCGAGAGTTCCCTTGATTGAAGGAACATCTACAGGTGACGGCAGATACGCTACAACTGCATCAAGGAGCAGCTGAACACCTTTATTCTTATATGCGGATCCGCATAATACCGGGAAGAACTCCGCTGTCAGAACACCTGCACGGATTGCCTTCTTTACATCTTCCACAGAAGGCTCTTCTCCCTCGAGGACCTGCATCATGACATCATCGTCATAGTCAGCGACAGCTTCCAGCATAACCTGATGCATTTCTTCAGCTTTTTCCTTGTACTGAGGATCGATCTCAGTTACCTGGATATCTGTCCCGAGGTCATTGTTGTACATATACTGCTTCATCGTCACGAGGTCGATGATACCGCGGAATGACTGCTCAGCACCGATAGGCATCTGAATCGCAGCCGCCTTGGCTCCGAGCCTGTCGCCGATCGAACGTACAGCCATGAAGAAGTCAGCACCCGTCGCATCCATCTTGTTGGAGAATACGATACGGGGGACTCTGTATTCCGTAGCCTGACGCCATACAGTCTCCGTCTGCGGTTCAACACCGGCTTTGGAGTCCAGAACTGTGACAGCACCATCCAGTACACGCAGCGAACGCTCAACTTCAGCAGTGAAGTCTACGTGCCCTGGTGTATCGATGATGTTGATCTGGCAGTCCTGCCACTGACATGTTGTCGCAGCAGAAGTAATGGTAATACCACGCTCCTGCTCCTGTGCCATCCAGTCCATCTGGGAAGCACCGTCATGGGTCTCACCGATCCTGTGGATCTTGCCGGTATAGTACAGGATGCGCTCTGTCGTCGTCGTTTTACCGGCGTCGATATGCGCCATGATCCCGATATTTCTGATGTGATCCAAGCTAAATTCTCTTGGCATAGATCCTTCCTTTCCTGATTACCAGCGGTAATGGGCAAATGCCTTGTTGGCTTCTGCCATCTTGTGTGTATCTTCTCTCTTCTTTACGGATGCACCTGTTCCGTTAGCAGCATCCATGATCTCAGCAGCCAGTCTCTGTTCCATTGTCTTTTCATGACGAAGTCTGGAATAGTTAACGATCCAGCGCAGACCTAATGTCAGCTTTCTTTCAGCGCTGACTTCTACCGGTACCTGATAGTTGGCACCGCCGACACGGCGGACCTTCAGTTCCAGCAGAGGCATAACGTTCTCGAGAGCCTTCTCGAAAACTTCCATCGGGTTCTGACCTGTCTTTTCCTCAACGATAGCGAATGCATTGTAGAGGATCGTCTGGGCAGTACCGCGCTTGCCGTCGATCATGATCTTGTTGATCAGCTTTGTGACCAGCTTGGAGTTATAGATCGGATCGGGCAGTACATCTCTTTTAGCTATATAACCTTTTCTGGGCATGTCTTACACCTCTCCTTTCTTATTTGCCTTTCGGCTTCTTTGTTCCGTACAGGGAACGGCTCTGATTACGGTTGTTAACACCTGCGCAGTCGAGCGTACCGCGGATAACGTGGTAACGGACACCAGGCAGATCCTTAACACGTCCGCCTCTGATCATGACAACACTGTGTTCCTGCAGGTTATGACCTACACCGGGAATATATGCTGTCACTTCCATACCGTTGGACAGACGAACACGGGCGTACTTACGAAGAGCAGAGTTAGGCTTCTTCGGTGTCATCGTGCCTACACGTGTGCAGACGCCTCTCTTCTGAGGGCTGCTCAATTTCGTCGGCCTCTTCTGCAGAGAGTTGAACCCACGGTTCAGCGCAGGAGACTTGGACTTGTAAACCTTGTCGGTACGGCCTTTGCGTACCAGCTGATGTATTGTTGGCATTACTTCTCCTTCCATATGCACACATAACCAAGCGTGCCAAACCTTAGCCTTTTTAATAGCTTTGCACATAACAAAGCCATTGAGTCGCTAAGCCCTATTAGTATAGACTTATCTCCGGATATCTGTCAACACTCCGTT
>CADBMY010000349.1 GCA_902795905.1 uncultured Erysipelotrichaceae bacterium | reverse complement strand
GGCAAACTCGTACTTCTCCATATTCTCCGTGATGTGATCGATGACAGCATTCAGTTTATTCAGGAACCAGAGATCAGTCTCCGAGAGATCATCCCAGCAGATCGCCTCCGGATCAAAATCATCATCCAGGTTCAGCAACACGAATCTGCTTGCATTCCAGAGTTTATTGACAAAGTTCCAGGAAGCTTCGACCTTCTCCGGAATATAACGCATATCCTGTCCCGGTGTACTGTTTGTTGTCAGAAAGAAGCGCAGAGCATCGACACCGTAGTCTTCAATGACCTTCATCGGGTCAATACCATTACCAAGTGATTTGGACATCTTACGGCCCTGGGCATCACGGATCAGACCGTGGATCAGGACATCTTTAAACGGCCTGTTCTTCGTAAAGTGACGGGCCTGGAAAGCCATTCTGGCAACCCAGAAGAAGATGATGTCATAACCTGTGACCATCGTGCTTGTCGGATAGTACCGGTCAAGATCTTCGGTCTCCTCCGGCCAGCCGAGTGTCGCAAACGGCCAGAGTGCACTGGAGAACCATGTGTCGAGGACATCTTCATCCTGATTCCAGTTTTCGATATCAGCAGGTGCTTCCTCACCAACGTATACCTCTCCTGTCTCCTTGTGATACCAGGCAGGAATACGGTGACCCCACCACAGCTGACGGGAGATGCACCAGTCATCGATATTCTCCAGCCACTGCTCAAATGTACGTTCGAATCTTTCAGGATAGAAAAGGATATGCTGATCGGGATCCTTCTGGTTGTTCAGTACATCTTCTGCCAGCGGCTTCATCTTGACGAACCACTGTTCGGAAAGATACGGTTCCACGATGCAGTGTGTACGTTCACTGTGGGCTACTTCATGTTCGATATCCTCGATCTTAACGAGATTGCCGGCTGCTTCAATATCAGCAGTAACAGCATCACGGCAGACATATCTGTCCATGCCCTCGTATTTGCCTGCCAGTGCATTCATCGTTCCATCCGGGTTCATGCATATAGGCATCTCGAGGTTATGACGCAGAGCGATCGCATAGTCGTTGGGATCATGCGCAGGTGTACACTTCATGGCACCGGTACCGAACTCCATGTCGATATAATCATCTGTGATGATCGGCAGCAGAGCGCCGTTTGCCGGGTTTACCGCATGCTTGCCTACAAGGTGCTTATATCTTTCATCTTCAGGATGAACGACCAGGCATACATCACCGAACATCGTCTCCGGACGTGTTGTCGCAACCGTAAAGATATCGTCTGTCTCTGCTACCTTGTAGTTAAAGTAATACATCTTGCCGGGAATAGCCTGATGGTATACCTCAATGTTGCTGAGGGCTGTACGGGCTTCCGGATCCCAGTTGATGATCCTCTTGCCTCTGTAGATCAGGCCTTCTCTGTACAGTGTGATAAATACATGTTTAACGGCTTCATTAAAGCCTTCATCCATCGTAAATCTCTCTCTGGAGTAGTCCAGGCTGTTGCCGAGCTTTGCCCACTGTTTGCGGATCGTAGCAGCATACTCCTCTTTCCACTGCCAGGCTCTTTCCAGGAACTTCTCCCGGCCGATATCATAGCGGGAGATGCCTTCCTCCTTCAGACGTGCATCAACTCTTGCCTGTGTCGCAATGCCGGCATGATCCATACCCGGAAGATAAAGCATGTCATAACCCTGCATGCGCTTATAACGGGAAATGATATCCTGCAGGGAATTATCCCAGGCATGTCCGATATGCAGAATACCGGTAACATTCGGCGGCGGGATCACGATCGTAAACGGATCCTTGGACTTATCTCCTGCCGTAAAATATCCGGCTTTCACCCACTGATCGTACCGTCCTTCTTCTACCTTATGATGATCATATTTAGTCTCTAGATTTTCAGCCATACTGTCCTCCTCAAAAAATAAAAGCGTCCCTCCGAAGGACGCTGAACATGCGTGGTACCACCTTACTTGCTTCTCAAATGCGTAACGAGCATATACGGGTCAACTTACTGTATATTCAGAAGACCGGCTCCCGGACGACTTCATTTCATCTGCCTGCCCCGTTTCCACCATCCCGGGTTCTCTGTCAGTGCATACCGAAATTACTGCTTCCGTTCACAGCCGTACAGGTATTATAACCGTATTCACGTGAATTAATCAATCCCTGATCTTCCAGCGGTCTGCCCAGACCGTATTGATGATATGATTCGTTGTCAGGATATCAATGATCAGGGTGATCAGTACAGCCGCCAGGTTAAAGTACGGATGTGCCTGCAGGATCGTCAGAAAGATCAGAAACAGCATATATACGACCAGAAATATCGCGGCGAAGATGATCATCGTCGTCAGAAAATACTGGCGTTTGACA
Source organism: uncultured Erysipelotrichaceae bacterium (assembly GCA_902795905.1). Taxonomy (GTDB): domain Bacteria; phylum Bacillota_I; class Bacilli_A; order Erysipelotrichales; family Erysipelotrichaceae; genus Bulleidia. The sequence continues at coordinate 923 of CADBMY010000349.1, read as the reverse complement.
GCGTTGGATTCTTTGTAAAAACGGCTTTTCATACCGCTATTATATACCAAAGATCATGAATATCGTAAAATGTAGACATGTGCGGAAGATATCAGTTTATCGATGATCAGAGTGAAGTGCTGAAGAAGCTGGCGGAAGAGCTCAGGCAGAAGCTGCCGGAAGCGAAATACGACCAGATCTCTCTGTATGAGGTATTCCCATCCCAGTATGCCTGTGTCGGTGTATATGACAGGAAAGCAGCCTCATACGGTATTGCCGTCATGCACTGGGGCTTCCCCGTAAACGGAAAGATGCTGATCAATGCCCGCAGTGAATCGATCGAAGAGAAGATCACATTCCGCAATTGTTCCCCGTGCGTGATCCTGGCTTCAGGCTATTACGAGTGGTCCAGACAGCCGCGGCGCAAATATCACTTCACCTGCAGTGACAAACCCCTGTATCTTGCCGGCTTATGCCGCACGGAACAGGGTCAGCAGCAGTTTGTTATCCTGACCGAAGATGCCGGGGAACCGGAGATCCACATCCATGACCGCCAGCCTGTGATCTTATCTGCCGCTGAGGCAAGACGCTGGTGTAAAGAAAAGGATATACGCCGCATGCGTACATCCTCACGTAATGACAGGATCATGACTGCTGTTTAAAACAGTCTGCTCTTATATACAGCCCCGAGATGTTCATATGCTTTCTCGGTAGCTACTCTTCCTCTTGCCGTACGGTTGATAAAACCGATCTGGATCAGATACGGTTCATAGACATCTTCCAGTGTCGTGGTCTCTTCACTGATCGAAGTCGCCAGAGCATCAAGTCCTACAGGACCGCCGTGAAAGCGCTCGATAATGCCGCGCAGATACCGCAGGTCAACTTCATCAAGACCCAGAGAATCCACATGCAGACGCTCCAGGGAATCATGCGCGATCTCGGCT
>CADBMY010000348.1 GCA_902795905.1 uncultured Erysipelotrichaceae bacterium | reverse complement strand
CTGCTTGTCTTTGACATGTGCATGACGCCGTATCATGCCAATTACCGTATGATCCCGGAATATCTGAAGGAACTGGGACAGGTGCGGGTCGTTACCGGTCTTCTGTCGCATTATTCCCGCAGGTATGACCGTTTTCTGGCAGGTGAAGTACTGCCGGTGTTTGATCCAAAGCTTGCCGGCGGCACTCTGATGGATCTTGGCATCTACCTGATCCGTTATGTATACGGACTTTTCGGGATGCCGGAACAGGTTCATTACCACGCAAATATCGTAAAGGATATTGATACTTCCGGTATCCTGGTGCTTGATTATCCGCAGATGAAGGCATCGCTGACGGCGACCAAGGATGCCTCCGGTCCAAGCTTTGTTCTGATCCAGTGCGAACATGGCAGGATCATGATGGAAGGTCCCGCCGGTGTCTGTCATACCATTACCGTAGAGAAGGACGGTGCCGATAAGATCATTCTTCCCGGTCCGGATACCCATACGGCAATGAGCAGTGAACTGACTGTTTTCAAAGAGATGTACGCAGAGACTGATCCTGTCAGAAGAGCTGCGTATCTGTCCGATATCCTCTCTGTACAGAAGATCCTGGATCTTGCCAGAGAAGATGCCGGCATACAGTTTATTTAGTCTGTACGTATTCTTTCGGCTTCGTGGTAATATATACTGGTTTAGTTGCTTTGCAATAGTGATATAAGGTTAAACATGGTAGAATACAGAGTATGAACAGAAGTGAAAAACGTGAAGCCGCAATGTTTTGTGTATATCAGAAACTGATCCTGGACAGGGACAGTTCGGAACTGATCAGCGACAACTTCAAGGATGAACCTGAAGATGAATACTTCAGTGAACTTGTAAGAACAGCCTGCAGGGAAAAGGACAGGTATGCGTCTTATGCCGATCAGGTGCTGGAAAACTGGCACTTTGACAGGCTTGGTCTGATCGAACAGGCTCTGATCCTGTGCGGATGTGCAGAATTTGATCTGAAGGAAGTGGAAGCTTCCGTGATCATCGATGAATACATCGAACTTGCGAAGAAGTATTGTGACGAAGATTCCTATAAACTGATCAACGGAGTTCTTGACCGCATATGAGCAGAGAAGTCCTTCAGGTCTCGGTTCTCGTCAATTATCTGAAAAACAGGCTGGAAGCAGATCCGTATACCCAGAAAGTCATGGTAGAAGGGGAGCTCAGCAATTTTTCCAGTTATCGTTCGGGACACTGGTACTTTACGCTGAAGGACAGCGAAGCCCAGATCAGGTGTGCCATGTTTGCGTCCAGCAACCGCAGAGTTACCTTTACACCGAAAGATGGCGATAAGGTCATCGTACAGGGTGATATCTCGGTGTTTACGGGACGAGGAGAGCTGCAGCTGATCGTTACGGCTATGAGACCGTCAGGCATCGGGGATCTTTTTCTGCAGTATGAGAAACTGAAGAAGAAACTCAGTGATGAAGGTCTTTTTGATGAGGCGCATAAGAAGGAACTGCCGGCCTGGCCCATGCGTATCGGGCTTGTGACAGGAAGGAATACAGCTGCCAGAGCGGATGTGATCACCACCGTTGGCAGAAGATGGCCTGTGGCGGAGATCTTTGAGTATCCGGTTCTTGTACAGGGTGTCGGGAGTGCGGAACAGATCCGCAAAGCCATGCGTACGATGGACCGGATGAACATGGATGTGATCCTGCTTGTGCGCGGGGGCGGTTCCATTGAGGATCTCTGGTCATTCAACGATGAACAGCTGGCCCGTATCATCTACGGGATGCATACACCGGTTGTTACCGGGGTGGGCCATGAGGTAGATTATACGATCGCGGATTTTGTCAGTGATCTGCGGGCACCGACACCGACAGGTGCTGCCGAACGTGCGACACCGAATATCGAGGAGGTCCGTTCAAGGATCAGTACCTGCAGAGAGAACATTCTGGATCTGACCGAAGACAAGCGTCTTGAGGAAGCCTCCAGACTGGAACAGATGCGCACGGCCAGGGTATTCCGGGATCCGGAACGGCTGATCAGTGAGAAGAGTTTCCGGGTCAATGCGGTCTTTACGGAGCTGCAGAAGGCGATCGAGAAGGAACGCAGCAGTTCTCTTGTCAGGATCAGCAGGGCACAGAATGCGCTTACGGGGCTGATACAGGCTGAAATTGCCGTGAATCGTGTGCGGCTTGATAACAATGCGTCTTTGCTGAAAAAGGGCGCAGAACGTAAATACGGGCTTGAGCGTGATAAGCTCTCGGCACAGATCAGTCTGCTGGATGCTTATTCACCGTTAAAAGTTTTAGCCAGAGGATATGCAGTTGCCGAACATGACGGACATGCGGTAACAGATGCCGGTGAACTGAAACCCGGTGATCCTCTGCTGATCCGTGTACACCACGGAAAGATCCATGCCGAAACCATCAGTACAGACCGGGAGGAATAAACATGTCGGAAAAAGAACGTACATTTGAGCAGTCCATGGAAAGACTGGAAGAGATCGTTGGTATTCTTGAGGATAACGAACAGTCTCTGGACGAAACGATCGCACTGTTTGAAGAAGGTCTTAACCTGGTCAAATATTGTGATGATAAACTGAAGCAGTTTGAACTGAAGATCACTGAGATCAAGAGTAAGAATGATGAAGAAGAATGAGTTTGAACAGCTTCTGAATGAGAAGCTTGATAAAGTAACGGATTCCCGGGTCAGAGATGCCATGCGTTATTCCCTGACTGCAGGCGGCAAGCGTATTCGTCCGACGCTGCTGTATCTTGTCCTGGAGGGATATGGAGAAGATCCTGCACTTGGCAATGAGACAGCCTGTGCCCTGGAGATGATCCATACATATTCACTGATCCATGATGATCTGCCTGCAATGGACAACGATGACCTGCGCAGGGGCAGACCGACGAACCACAAACAGTTTGATGAGGCTACGGCGATCCTTGCCGGTGACGGTCTTCTGACAGAAGCTTTTGCCTGTGCTGCAGAAACACGTGCATCTGCGGATAAGGTGCTGAAATGCATCTGCATGCTTGCACAGAGTGCAGGACCTTCCGGCATGGTATACGGACAGTGTCTTGACATCAACGAAGATAAGAATGTCATGAACTTTGAAGATATCCGCAAGGTATATAAATACAAGACCGGATGTCTGCTCAGTGTTCCTCTGGCCATGGCATCGGTATTAGCCGGCAGAGATGAGGAAACTATCAAACAGTGGGAACAGATCGGTTTTGACCTTGGTCTGGCTTTTCAGATCCAGGATGATATCCTCGATGTGACCGCTACCGCAGAAGAACTCGGCAAATCCAATTCCGACGAAAGAAACGACAAGGTGACATCCGTCACGACACTTGGCATGGATGAAGCCCGCAGACTGATGAACAGCCTGTATGAAGACTGTCTGCGCCGCTGTGCAGAGATGCCCGGTTTCCGGGATGAAAAGATCTCTGAACTTATACGTTCGGTCATGATCAGAACATACTAGGAGTGTTATGAACATTAAGGAAATAGAGAGTCCGGATTTTCTGAAATCCATGTCTCTCAGTGAACTGAATGATCTTGCCCAGGATATCCGTTCTTTTCTGATCAGCAGTATTTCCAGAACAGGCGGTCATCTTGCCAGCAATCTCGGGGTCGTAGAACTGACGATCGCTCTTCATTATGTCTTTGACTCACCGAAGGACAAACTGATCTTTGATGTCGGACATCAAAGTTATGTACATAAGATCCTGACCGGCAGGGCAAAGTATTTCGACACTCTGCGTCAGTATGGCGGCATCAGCGGTTTCCAGAAGCGCTGTGAAAGCCCCCATGATGTCTGGGAAGCCGGACACAGTTCGACATCGCTCAGCGCAGCACTTGGCTTTGCGGTAACAAGAGACATGAAAGATGAAGACTATGCGGTCGTGGCAGTGATCGGTGACGGTGCCTTAAGCTCCGGCATGGCTTTTGAAGCTCTGAACCAGATCGGTTCCGAGAAACGCCGGCTGATCATTGTCTTCAATGACAACAACATGTCGATCTCGCGCAATGTCGGTGCCTTGAACAAATCGATCGCGAGACTGCGTTCAGCCAAGTCATATAATGCTTTCAAGATGAATACGAAGTCAGCCCTGCAGCACAGCAGCTTCGGCAATGCGATGTACTCCGGCCTGAAAAGCGTCAAGGATGCGGTCAAGGATACGATCGTCGACAAGGGTATCTTCGGTGAACTGAATCTGGAATATATAGGTCCGATCGACGGACATAATATTCATGATCTGATCAGAGTGCTGACGGTAGCCCGTGAACATGACGGACCGATCGTTGTTCATGCGATCACCCAGAAAGGCAGGGGATACGCTCCCTGTGAGAAGGACAGAGACGGTCTCTGGCACGGTGTGGGGCCGTTTGATCCTGTTACCGGCAAACCTCTGCACGGTATTCCGCAGGGCTATGCGACCTGGTCAGAGATCATTTCATCCACCGTCGAGGAACTGGCCAGAGACAACGAGAAGATCGTAGCCCTGACACCGGCAATGATCCGGGGCAGTGCTCTGCAGAGCTTCTTTGCGAGATATCCGGAACGAAGTTTTGACTGCGGCATTGCGGAAGAGCATGCGGCAACCTTTGCGGCGGCCATGGCAGCAGGCGGCATGCGGCCGTTCCTGGCGATATACAGTTCCTTCCTGCAGAGGGCATATGACCAGATCAATCATGATATCTGCCGGATGGATCTGCCCGTACTGATCGGTATCGACAGAGCAGGTCTTGTCGGCGGTGACGGTGATACCCATCACGGCGTCTTTGATATCGGTATTCTTAAGCCGCTGCCGCATATGATCATTGCCCAGCCCCGGAATGCTATCGAAGCCAGAAACATGATCTATACGGCATTACTTCAGGAACATCCGTTTGCGATACGTTATCCGCGAGGTTCTGCCGCCAACAACAAGGAATTATTTGAAAAAATTGAGATTGGCACGTGGGAAGTGCTGAATTCGCCGAATATGATCAGTGCAGCAGTACTGGCATACGGACCGGATACCGAACGGATCCTGGAGAAAGTAAAAGCCAATGATCTGCCTGTACTGGTGATCAACGCACGTTTCTTCAAACCGATCGATACCGACTGTCTTGAGCATCTGGAGGAGATGAATATTCCCGTATTCATCTATGAAACAGATATGAAGATCGGCGGTCTGGCTGCCTCTGTGGCTTCCTGGTGCATGCACAGGCACAGAATGATGGATATCCGCAGTTACGGTATCGGTGATCACTATGTGCCGCACGGTTCCGAGACCCTGCTGAAGAAAGATGAAAGAATTGACCTGAATACACTGTTTGAGGATATTTTGAAAGAGATCCATGATTAACCATCTGTATGTAAAAAACTTTGTGCTGATCGATGAGCTGAGTCTTGATCTGAAAGACGGTTTCAGTGTCTTTACGGGCGAGACCGGTGCCGGCAAATCCATCCTGATCGATGCGATATCTTTATTATGCGCAGACAGAGCCAGTACGGCCATGATCGCGAAAGGGAAAGATAAAGCTGT
>CADBMY010000347.1 GCA_902795905.1 uncultured Erysipelotrichaceae bacterium | reverse complement strand
TGCGGGGACCATTTTCAGTATCCGGGAAGATACAGTTTGATCTCTTATTCAGCAGCTCTCTTGAAGTGCTCAAGATTCAGGATATAACTATCGCAGGAATGACCCTGGGCAAGCTGTTCAACATAGAGACCGGCTTCGACCATCTTGTCAAAGTCGATACCTGTGTCGATACCCATACCCTGTAACATATATACCAGATCCTCGGTAGAGATATTGCCGGTAGCACCCTTGACGACATTACAGCCGCCTGTGCCTGCCAGTGAGGAGTCGATGTATTCTACACCGGCATCGATCGCTGCGATGACATTCGCAAGACCTGCACCTCTGGTGTTATGCGGATGGAATGCCCATACTTCCACATTCGGGTAGTAAGCCATCATGTCCTTGAAGAACTGATTGACCATCACCGGTGTCGCAAGTCCTGCTGTATCATTCAGGGAGATCTGAGTAACACCGATCTCGAGGAATCCGTCAATGATCGTACGCAGTGTATCATATGTGATCTCATCGCCGAACGGTGACGCAAATGCCAGGGAGATGGAGCCCAGCAGTTTGACGTTGTTTTCCTTTGCAACCTGACCGATCTCCGTAAAGCCCTTCAGGCCTTCTTCGAGCGTACGGTTGGTCATCAGTTCAAAGTGCTTGCGGGAAGCCGATGTATTGATCTTGAACTTGTTACAGCCGTATTCTACGGCCTGTCTGGCCCCTGCCGGTGTCTGCAGTAATGCACGGTAGACAACGCCTTCTTTCCTGTGCATCTTTGCGAATACTTCCGGTGTATTGGCCATTAACGGGAAAGCTGTTGTATCAGGCAGGAAGGAACCGACTTCGATCTCCTTGATACCGGCATCGACCATCATATCCAGCAGACGTACTTTTTCATCAACACCAACCATGAACGGCAGATTCTGCATACCGTCACGTGTGCTTACTTCACAAACTCTGACTTTCTTAGGTACATTAAACATAATTCTCTCTCCTATTCGATCTGACCGTCGCCCTGACGCTTGTACTGCTCAAGACGCAGAAGATAACTGTCCCACTTATCTGCCGGCACCAGTTCTTTCGTAAACTCACCGGCCAGAAGCAGCTTATCATAGTCAATACCTGTTGTGATACCGAGACCATTGAGCATGTATACCAGATCTTCGGTAGAGATATTGCCGGACGCGTTCTTGAATACCGTACAGCCGCCTGTACCTGCCAGTGAGGAATCAATATTCCTGGCGCCGGCATCTATCGCACTAAGTGTGTTCGCAAGGCCCATACCGCGTGTATTATGCGGATGGAAGCACCATGTCTCTACGGTCGGGAATTCAGCAATCATTGTCCTGAAGTACTCGTTGACCAGTCCCGGTGTAGCCATGCCTGCTGTATCATTCAGCGAGATCTGGGTGACGCCTGCCTCCAGGAAGTTACTGATGATCATACGCAGTCTGTCCAGAGGCACTCTGCCGTCATACGGAGACTCAAACGCCAGCGAGATCGATCCCAGCAGTTTGACATGATTCTCTGCTGCGATCTTACCGATACCGCCAAAGCCTTTGACACCGTCTTCTATCGCTTTTCCGGTCATCAGATTATAGTGTTTTTCACTGCCGGAAATATTGATCTTGAACTTATTACAGCCATGATCCACGGCCTGCTGAGCACCTGCCGGCGTCTGCAGAAGAGCTCTGTAGACAACACCTTCACGTCTGTTGAGTTTGTCAAAGACTTCCGGTGTGTTGCCCATCTGATTCTTTGCCTGTCCCCTGTCGGGCAGGAAGGAGCCAACTTCGATCTCTTTGATCCCTGCATCTACGATCATGTTTACAAGCTTTACCTTCTCCTCAACACCGATCATGTAGGGAAGCGATTGGAAACCATCACGTGTACATACTTCGCATACACGTATTTCTTCAGGTGTATTAAACATGTAAATACACCTCCTTTCCGATCTTACAGATATTTCTCAAAGAATTTAGTTGCTGTTTCGATTCTCTCCTGGTTGCCGTCTTCGTGCGCAATACCGGGGATGATCGCCAGTTCTACCGTCTCAACACCATTGTCCAGATAGTTCTGCTGCAATGTCTTCATACGGTCTACACGGTTGTTTCCGTACTTGGAATCACCGATAAACAGGTTGTCTCTCTCACCTACCGCGATGATCACCGGTACCTTGCGGATCGCCGGAAGATCCAGTTCCTGACCGAAGACCTGCTTGAAGTTTTTAATACCCCAGTAGAAATCCTCTTCCGGATCCAGATATGTAGGTCTGCCCGGAGCACCGATGTTAACGGCCTTGATGCGCTCAGGGTGCAGATACATGAAACGGTGGACATACTGACCGCCTCCGGAATGACCGAACAGGAAGAACTTATCTGTCTCGATACAGTTTTCATAACGTGCTTTCATCTCATCGATCATTGCCAGCAGGATCTGATCATAATAGATACCATCCTGACGGATCATCTTGTATGCGTTGAAGTCATCCTTTACGACAACACCACTCGGGAATAACGGAGCCAGGATCGCCACATTGTGCTCATCTGCCCACTTCTTTGCCTTCTGTACATAGTCTTCCGTAGCACAGGCTGTACCGTGGATGATGACCATCAGCTGATAATGAGGATTCTCTTCCTCATAGAAGCTGTCCGGTACATGGACCCAGTACGGGAAACGGGGATCCGCAGCACATGTCCACAGCATGTTCAGATCGGCATTGCCGAAGAGATTCTTTCTGGTTTCTTTTGTCAGTCCTTCTGTTAAACTAGCCATGATGTTTCTCCTTTAATCTTTGTCCTGGAAGACCCAGCGCAGAGCATCAGGGAAACGGTATCTCCACTCTCTCTGCGTATGCATTGCGTCGGGATAGATATTATATTTAATGATCTCAGCAGGTACACCGTGCCTGAGATAGTTTTCATAGATCAGATTGGCACCGTCGAGGAACTCTTCCTTGGTCGTCATACGTCCGAATTCGTTTGTGCCGACATCCATGTATACATACTTCAGATGATCGTAGGAACCAACATCCCAGGCTTCCTGCATCTTATCCAGCCAGATACATACTGCACTGCTCATGGCAATGATACGGTGGAATGTATCAGGGCAGGCAACAGCAGCGTAGCAGGCACTGAGACCGCCTGTGCTGTACCCGCAGTATGCGGTATTATCCGCATCTGTCAGGGTTCTGTATGTGCTGTCTACGAAAGCCTTCAGGTCTGTTGTCATCCACTGCAGGTATTCCTTGCCGAGACCATCGATATGCGGTTCAAACTTCTTCTCCGGCGGTACATCAAAGTCCTTGGTAAACGGAGAATATTCTGCCGTACGCTCTGCCGGATCAAACGGGGCGGAAATTGCGACGATGATCACATGCGGCAGGAATTTCGCGTAGTCTTTGTAGTACTGCTCAAAGCGGAGACTCTCAGCACCTCTGTAGGTCTGATCATCACGGTATAAATCCTGTCCGTCACTGACATAAAGCACAGGATACCGTTTATCTGATTCGTCATAACCATCAGGTACCATGACTCTGATCGTTACAGGTCTGTCATTGATCGTTGTGATCTTTAATTCATACTCTTCTATTCTCATTATTTATCTCCCAGATCTCTGTATATCCAGCGTACTGCATCGGGGAAGCGCAGCCGCAGAGCTTCATGCGAATGACTTCCGAACTCTTCACTGATACGCAGACAGATATGTTCCTTGTCAAATCCGTAATCCAGCAGTTTCCTGTATACCGTTTCAGCTCCGTTAATGAAGTCCTCAGGCTTGGAAAACCTGCCACTGTCGTTTGTCGCACTGTCCAGATAAACATACTTCAGACAGTCAAGATTACTGCTGTCCATCGTCTTTTCCAGTTTGTCCATCCAGATATTCATTGCCCCGCTCAGTGATATCACCCGGGAAAAATACCGGGTATACGCAAAGCCTGCATACAGGCTGAGCAGTGCGCCGATACTGAAACCACCGATCCCTGTATACTCACCTTCCGTACGTGTACGGTAATTGGAGTCTATCCACGGTTTAAGCTCGTTGATCAGCCAGTGCAGATAGATCTCTCCCTGACCTTCGATATGCTTTTCAAAGTTGATACCATCGGGAACATCAAAATCTTTCGTATATGGTGCGTACAATCTTGAACGCTCCGCATTGTTTGCGGGACAGTCTATCCCAACGATGATCACCTTGGGAAGATAGGCACCGAAACTCCTGTAGTACTCTTCAAAACGGTAACTGTTCCCGTCTGTGGCATCTTCATCGCGGAACAGATCCTGTCCGTCCTGCATATACAAAACAGGGTACCTGCGGTTATTTTCCTCATACCCGTCCGGTGTCATGACCCGGAAGGTAACATCCCGTTCCAATGTATCAATATGTGACTGATATACCTGAATATCCATTATTTACCCTGTTTCTTTTCTTTAATACTTTCCGGTACAAGCCCTAATACCTTTTCAGCTCCAGCCGGCAGGTACAGCTTACGTTCCGCATGGATCGTACCTTCATATACTTTTTCCTTGGCGATCTGCGAAAGAGAATACTCTACATGTACCATTTCCTT
>CADBMY010000346.1 GCA_902795905.1 uncultured Erysipelotrichaceae bacterium | reverse complement strand
TTCGATAATATAGTGCCACTGCAAAAATGCCGAAGATTCATGAAAAACAAAGTCGATTTAAACGTCTTTTTACAGTACAATTAATTTATGAAAATCTCTGTTGTAACGCCATGTTATTATAACGGCCAGAATCTTCCTGAAACATACAAGGTGATCAAAGCGGATGTCTTTGACCGCATGCCGGAAATTGATTTTGAGTGGGTACTTGTCGATGACGGATCCGGTGATGATACATTTGCGCAGGCTCTGCGTCTGCAGGAGATGGATCCGCGTATCCGTATCGTCAAATTAACAAGAAACTTCGGTGAGTTCCGGGCAATCGTTGCCGGTCTCAGCGTTATCAAGGGTGAGGCTGCGGCAGTGATCAGTGCCGATCTTCAGGATCCTCCCGGACTGATTCCGGATATGATCCGTTCATGGCAGCAGGGGAATCCCGTAAACCTGGCTGTACGCAAGGGACGTGAAGAGTCTGCACTGAAGAACTGGTTTGCGGATACGTACTATAAACTTGTCAGAAAGTGGGTCGTTCCCAACTATCCGCCGAGAGGTTTTGATTTCTTCCTGATCGATAAGAGTGTTGCCGAGAAACTGGTACTGATGCAGGAAAAGAATTCCAGCATCTATCTGCAGCTGATCTGGCTTGGCTATACACCGACAGAAATTGAATATACAAGAAAAGACAGAGAAAAGGGCAAGTCCATGTGGACATATGCCAAACGTATAGATCTGTTTATTGATACTTTCATCGTTTTTTCTCATAAGCCGATCCGGTTTATTTCCTGCTGCGGTTTACTGATCAGTCTGATCGGTCTGATCATGGCGATCTACTTCATTTTTGATAAGGTATACCATAACGTCATGCCCGGATGGACTTCTCTGATCGTGGCAGTACTTTTACTGTCGGGACTGCAGATGGTCATGCTGGGGGTCATCGGTGAGTATGTCTGGAGAAATCTTGATGAATCACGCAAGAGACCTTTATACGTTATTGAGAAAGTAATTGAAAAGGATAAGACAGAATGAAGATCTTGGCAAACAATCTTAAGCGTCAGTACGAACTGTATGCGTCTGAATACGAAGAGAAAGCATTGGAAGTTCTCAGAAGCGGGTGGTACATCCTCGGCAAGGAAGTATCAGGCTTTGAAAAGGAGTTTGCGGATTATATCGGCACAAAGTACTGTGTAGGTCTGGCCAGCGGTCTTGATGCCCTGTGGATCGCTTTCCGTGCTCTGGGCATCGGTCCCGGGGATGAAGTGATCGTCTGCGGCAATGCGTATATTGCCTGTGTGATGGGTATAACGATCAATGGTGCTGTACCGGTATTTGTGGAACCGGACGCATATGACAACCTGGACGCAGATCGTATCGAAGCTGCGATCACACCTGCTGCGAAGGCAATTCTGGCGGTACATCTGTACGGGCAGAGCTGTGACATGACAAAGATCATGGATATTGCACACAGGCATGGTCTGAAGGTGGTTGAAGACTGTGCTCAGAGCCATGGCACAACATGGCAGGGGAAGATGTGCGGTACGTTCGGAGATATCTCCTGTTTCAGTTTTTATCCGACCAAGGGCCTCGGGGCTTTCGGTGATGCCGGTGCTCTGCTGACAGATCACGAGGAGTATGCGGACTTTGTCAGAATGTTCCGCAACTACGGCAGCCGCATCCATTACCAGAACGAAGTGGTAGGAGCCAACAGCCGTCTTGATGAACTGCAGGCAGGTATGCTCAGGGTCAAGCTCACACATCTGGATGAGTTCAATGAAGAACGCTGCCGTCTGGCAGAACGGTATAATACGGAGATCCGCAATCCGCTGATCACACCGTTAAAGACAAGACCGGGTTCAAACAATACATGGCATCAGTATGTGATCCACTGTCCGTACAGAGATGAACTGATGAACTATCTCCGTGACAATGAGATCGGCACCCTGATCCATTACCCGATTCCGCCGCATCTCTCTGAAGCATATGCATATTTAGGGCATGAAAAGGGAGAATATCCGATCACTGAGAAGTATGCGAATGAAGTTCTGTCACTTCCTTTCTATAACGGAATGACGGAAGAGGAACAGACGTTTGTTATCGATAAACTCAATCAGTTTAAACCTGATCAGGAGAAGTAAATGGAATTCTATAAGATACTTGAATTTAAAGAACTGGGTGATGAGAGAGGAAACCTTGTGGCTATTGAGGGCGGCATGGATATTCCTTTTGAAGTGAAACGGGTATTTTACATGTACGGGACCGATGACACGATGGTGCGCGGTCAGCATGCCAACCGCAGATCCCAGTTTGTTCTGATCAATGTCAGCGGTTCTTCGAAGATCAAGGTCGATGACGGCAAGGGACATACCGAGATCATCAACATGGATAAACCGAGGATCGGTGTATATCTGCCGCCGATGATCTGGAAGGAAATGTACGATTTTTCACAGAACTCCACGATCCTGTGCCTGACAGATACACATTATGATCCTGAGGAATATATCCGGGATTATGATGAATATCTTCGCGAGAGGAACGGATAACACAGATTCTTTACAGGTATAAGCAATGTCTGAGAAACAGGGAAGAGTAATTCTGATCATTCCTGCCTACGAACCGGATGATAAGCTTGTTCGTTTATGCAGTGAACTGAAAGAAAATAACATAACGGATGTACTGGTGATCAATGACGGCAGCAGCAGTGATCATGATCAGTTTTTTCAGGCTGTCGAAGATCTCGGATATCCCGTGTTCAGACATGCGGTAAACCTCGGCAAGGGCAGAGCCCTCAAGGATGGCTTTAATGTGGCACTGAATATGTGGCCTGATGCGATCGGCTGTGTAACTGCAGATTCCGACGGTCAGCACGCTGTCAGGGACATCCTCCGCTGCATGGAGGCACTGCGTAATGATCCCGAAGCATTGATCCTTGGCTGCCGAAACTTTAATGAGACAAACGTTCCCTGGAAGTCAGAGATGGGGAATAAGATCACAAGGTTTATCTACAAGTACCTGATCGGAGAGAGTATTACCGATACGCAGACAGGTCTCAGAGCTATTCCGACATCGTTTATGAAACATCTGATGTCGGTTGCCGGTGAACGGTATGAGTTTGAGACAAACATGCTGATTGAATGCAAGACAGAGAATGTCAGAATTCATGAGATCACGATCGATACCATCTATCTGGAGAACAATAA
>CADBMY010000345.1 GCA_902795905.1 uncultured Erysipelotrichaceae bacterium | reverse complement strand
TTTTCTCATATGCGAGGAAAAACAGGATCCAGCCAATGAAATCAGGTGTCACACTGATCGCTTCACCATTAACTGTCAGATTAAAATCGATCAATGTGAACAGAAAACCAAATGCAGTATATGTTAATCCCTTTTTTAAATCCATATAACTTTCCCCTCTATCATATATTCCCGGATATCTTTGAGCGGATCGTTTTCAGGAATCTCTGCATACCGGCGGCCCCTTCCAGCGCATTTTCAAGTCCCGTGTCTCCCAGGACGACCAGTTTGTTGGCACCGTGATAATCACTGCCGGCAGTCACATAGAGATCGTATTTTTCCGCAAAGCCAAGGATCTCATCACGCAGTTTATCGGTAAAACCGGAATAATACGCTTCCACACCCTGCAATCCCATGCCGATCAGATACTGCAGACGTTCATCCATCTCTTCACCGATGATGATCTGGTCACCGCTGCCGTACGAAGGATGCGCAAGCACCGGAATACCTCCTGCTTTCAGGATCCCCGTGATTGCTTCTTCCGGCCGTACATATTCACTTTTGAAATGTACACCGTCAATATGATTCTTGATCGCATCGGAAATACTCTCGGCATATCCGTGCTTGATCATCAGCTTGGCGATATGCGGTTTTCCGGGATTATCCAACGCCAGCAGTTCACTGCGTTCTTCTTCAGAAAAGATGATCCCCTTACTCTTCAGGTAATCCAGTCTGGCAGCTACTTTGTTTAACCTGTACTGATGTCCGAGATCGATCACACTGCGTATATCTTTATTCTTCGTATCGAAACCATAACCGAGAATATGATACTTCCCCCGATCATCACGGCAGGAGAACTCCACACCTGTAATAAAGGCAGGATCGGTATCCTTACGGATCTTCCGAATAATATCACAGCCCTTGAAGTCATCATGATCGGTCAGCGAAAACAGATCCAGTCCCTCTTCCGAGACTTTTGCAAGGATTTCTTCCGGTGTATCGGTTCCGTCAGAGACAACACTGTGCATGTGCAGATCTGCTCTGAGTGTTTTCATCATAAGTTCTTCCTGATCGTCAGTATATTCTTTCCGTCTTCATATCTGTACTGCGCATCATCCATGGTCTTCTTGACCAGGTATACACCGAGGCCCCCGATCTCTCTCTGTTCGGCAGGCAGCGTTACATCGGGATCCTGTCTGCTGAGCGGGTCATACTGCATACCGGAATCGATAAAGGTGAGTTCCGCATACGCAGGATCTTCATTGATCTCAACACGTATATACGCCTTGCCTGTCTTGCCTTCATACGCATAGTTGGCAATATTGACAAAGATCTCTTCCGCGGCCACATCGATCTGCATCTGTGCTTTCGGCGAACAGTCGGCAGCTTCCAGATTCGCATCAATAAACCTGAGTACTTCCGGAAGATTCTCATTCAGTGCATCGATCTCCAGCTCATTGCGTACAAACAGCAGTGTATCGTACTTATGCAGAAGCTCGATCAGTTCCTGTGTCCAGTGATCGATCTCTGCCTTGGTCTTCTCATTCTCCAGACCGTGACGGCGGATCGACCTGCGGATCAGTCTTGTATACCCAATGATCCTGGCTTTATCCTCGACTTCCCGGATCTTCTTACTGTTATTGGTGCCGAGATACGCTGCCAGAGCCTTATGCCAGAACGTTACAGAGATCTCATAATCAAACCCCTGGAATTCCTTAACAACCTGATGATCAAGCTCAGAGAAACCTACAAATGCGTTATACATTGACCCCAGTTCAAAGATCGGATGTCCTACCGCCAGTGTATCCATATCGATCAGCAGGACTTCATCATCCTGCAGTTCCAGATTCTTCGTATGATAATCCCCGTGGATCATATGATTGTCCTTCGGGACCGCTTCCACAAGAGACAGCAGTTTCTTTCCGTCTTCTTCCGGCAGATAATCCTGCATGAACTTAGCCCATCCCAGCACAGTCTCACGAATATCCGGAAGCTTGCCTTCAGGCACCAGTGTACCGTGGATCTTCTTCAGCATCTCCACATATTCTTCAACGCACCAGTCCAGCTTCTCCGGCTCTGCAGAAAGAATACCCGAGAAAGCTCTGGCATTCAGAAACTCAAAGACAGAACCGTAACAGTCCCCTACTTTGACGACATCGTAGGAGATCGCCGTCGGGATCCCCAGCACCAGGGCAAGTCTTGCAACTTCACGTTCATGACGGATATCTTCAAGTGAATCAGGGTTGTTATAGACCTTGACAACATTGTCCTTATCTACCCTGTAAACAGTACCGTTGGCACCGCGTCCGATCTCCTCACAGCCCTCTACGGATATCGTGCGGTATGCCTTCTCAACCTTCAGGATCTCGGTAAAACCGGTCATCTCAAGGATATCGTATACTTCTGTCTTTACATTGATCAGAGTGATATCCGGGTCGATCTTCTTAAGTCTCAGCAGCACACGAAGTCCGGCACTGGAGATATATTCCAGTTTCTCCGCATCAATGATGATCGTCTGCCCTTCTTTGCCGGCAGTCTGCTCATGGAGCATATTCTCAGTCTCTGCAGCATTTGCGGAATCGATCCTGCCCGACAGTTCGATCCTGACCTGCATATCCTTTGTCTCTGTCATATTTATTCTCCTTCTGCTGCTGAGCCGGTCCCGATGTAATTCAGGCACAGCATCGTCATATCATCAAACTGCGGTGTCAGACCAACAAACTGCTTAAGCTCACGGTCTACTTCTTTAATTACCTCGACCGGTGTTCCGTCTGCTTTGACATTCAAAGCCGC
>CADBMY010000344.1 GCA_902795905.1 uncultured Erysipelotrichaceae bacterium | reverse complement strand
GAGAAGAACGCATCACCGGCACCTGTCGTGTCGATCACATCGACCTTCTGGGGAGGACAGAAGCCGCTCTCACCGCCGATCTCGGCATAGACAGCTCCCTGGTCACCCATTGTAACGACCATGCGCGGTATTCTTGCCTGAACGATCTTGACGGCAAGGATACGGGCGAGATCTGCCGGCGATCTGGATTCGTAGTGGTCGGAGAAGAAGATACCAGCTTCCTGTTCGTTGCATACGATGCATCCGGTTCTCTGCAGCAGATCTCTTCTCTCCATGGCGATCGACATGTTGGAAACCACAGCGTAGATCTGTTTGTGATGTTCCTCGGCTTTCGCAAAGATCTTTTCCAGCAGATCGGAGTCCATGTCGATCTCTACAACGATACTGTCAGCTTCCGCAAAGATACGGTCGCCGTACTCATCAAGGATCTCATTGATCGCACTGAGGTCAGGACGCTTGGAGATCGATGCGACAACATCACCGAGATTGTCAAAGACAGCCAGCCAGGTGCCGAGACCTCCGTCTCTGCGCAGGATATAATCTGTATTCACTTCATGATCCTGCAGATGTTTCAGAATATCCGTACTGATTCCGGTCTGATCAACAACACTGACAAACGCAGGTTTGAGACCGATATTGGCAATATCTTCCGCTACATTCCGGCTGACACCTCCGAATACCTGTACGACTCTGCCGATATTCCGTCCTGCCGGGATATACTGGCTTAGAGGATACCCTTTGATATCAACGAATGCTGCCCCGAAAACAACGATGCCCATGAACTGTACCTTCTTTCGTATATGCATATTATACTGAAACAACGCAGTGCGTTAAGAGGAAATCATAAGACTGTAATTTCTGATAAAATAATATATAGAAGAGTTTTAAGGACAGGTGGTAAATATGAAACTGAATTACGGAAGAACTTTTGTTGTCGGTCTGGCTTTTCTTTCAATTTGTGCGTTCTGGCAGATGTACGATAATATCGTACCGCTGATCCTGACGAATACCTTTCATCTGAATGAGACATACTCAGGTGCGATCATGGCAGCCGATAATATTCTGGCCCTGTTCCTTCTGCCTCTGTTTGGATCGCTTTCGGATAAGCATAATACGAAGATCGGCAGACGTATGCCGTTTATCCTGTTTGGAACCGGTGCGGCTGTGATCCTGATGAATATTCTGCCGCTTCTGGATAATTCCTATGCGGCTGAACCTAATACCTTTAAGATGATCTCCTTCGTGGTTACACTGGGATTACTGCTGATCGCGATGGGGACATACCGTTCTCCGGCAGTAGCACTGATGCCTGATGTAACGCCTAAACCGCTGCGTTCAAGAGCCAACGCGGTCATCAACCTGATGGGGGCGCTGGGCGGTATCATCTACCTGGCGGCTGCGGCTGTCCTGTATCCGAATGCCAAAACGGCAGGACTGGCACATGTGAACTATCAGATCCTGTTCATCTTTGTGTCAGCGATCATGTTTGTTTCGGTAGGTCTTCTGTTCCTGCTGATCAAGGAACCTGTCCTGGCGGCAGAGACGCGTGCACTCGAGGCTGAACATCCGGAATGGAATCTGGCGGAGGATGACGGTTCCGGCAACGAGAAGCTGCCTGCGGATGTCAAGCGGTCACTGGGCTTCCTTCTGGCATCCATCGCTCTGTGGTTTACCGGATATAACGCAGTAACGACATGGTTTACTACGTATGTATCTGTTGTCATGGGACAGGGGCTTGGCGGAGCCAGTACGTGTCTTCTGATTGCGACAGCCGGTGCCATCGTCTCCTATATTCCGATCGGTGCTCTTGCCGCAAAGATCGGGCGTAAGAAAACGATCATGTTCGGTATCATTCTTCTTTCCGTCATGTTTTTCATGGGCTTTGTGCTGACGACCCTGTTTAAGTCGATCAACATCATCATGTTTGTATGCTTCGCACTTGTCGGTCTGGCCTGGGCAGCGATCAACGTCAATTCACTGCCGATGGTCGTAGAGATGTGCAGAGGCTCAGATGTCGGCAAGTTTACGGGGTATTACTATACCGCCAGCATGTCGGCACAGATCATCACCCCGATCCTGGCCGGTACACTGATGCGTCTGGTCTCCTACAAGTCACTGTTTATCTATGCGGGTGTATTCGTCCTGCTGTCATTTGTGACGATGCGGCAGGTAAAACACGGCGATCAGAAAGCAGAGATCAAGACTGGTCTTGATGCCTACGAGAATATGGATGAATGATCCTGTACATACCCGGAAATGAAAAAGGGCACCGTGAGGTGCCCTTTAAGCTTTAGTCATTTTCAAATGTTGAGATACCGTAGGTATTGACGATAGCATCAAGTTTCTGTCCTGCCTTGCAGAGCGGGCATTCATGATAGGACTTAGTCATGTAATCCTGCATG
>CADBMY010000343.1 GCA_902795905.1 uncultured Erysipelotrichaceae bacterium | reverse complement strand
TCTGCCGGTTTCGGATCAGGATCCGGTTTCTCACCGCGGATCACCCGTTCGATCTGCTCGGATGTCAGTGTCTCGTATTCCATCAGTGCTGTCGCAATACGAATCAGTTCCTCACGGTGCTCAGAGATCACCTGTCTTGCCTTCTCATGGCAGCTCTCGATGATCTTACGTACTTCCTGATCGATCTCAAAGGCAACCTGACCGGAAACGTTGCTCGGTGAGTTATAGTCTCTGCCGAGGAAGACATTCTCATTGCCGGAGTTATACTTGATCGGTCCAAGATCACTCATACCGTACAGGGTGACCATATCCTTGGCCAGATTCGTTGCGACTTCGATATCGTTGACAGCACCTGTCGTCACATCGTCGAAGAACATCTCCTCTGCCGTACGTCCGCCCATGTAGGAGGTGATCGTTGCCAGCAGATCATTGCGGGTATTCATCATCTTCTCATCCTTCGGTGTCATCAGGTTATAACCGCCTGCCTGACCTCTCGGGATGATCGTTACCTTCTGAACTACAGACGCATTATCCAGGTAAAGACCGATGATCGCATGCCCGGATTCGTGATATGCGACAAGCTTCTTCGTCTTCTCATCATATGTACGGCTGGTCTTGGCAGGTCCCATCATGACACGGTCGATCGCCTCATCGATCTGCGGCATACCGATCTTGTTCTTCTTCTCACGGACAGCCAGGATCGCTGCTTCATTCAGCACATTCTCAAGATCAGCACCGCTGAAACCGGGTGTACGCTTAGCCAGGGCATCAAGATCCACATTCGGTTCCAGATGCTTGTTCCGGGCATGGACTTCGAGGATCGCCTTACGTCCCTTGCGGTCAGGCAGGGATACGGTGATCTGACGGTCAAAACGGCCTGCACGCAGTAACGCAGGGTCCAGTACATCGGGACGGTTCGTTGCCGCAATGACAACGATACCGGTATTCTCTTCCATACCGTCCATCTCTACCAGCAGCTGGTTCAGGGTCTGTTCACGCTCATCGTGGCCGCCGCCGAAACCGGCACCGCGCTGACGTCCCACGGCATCGATCTCATCGATAAAGATGATACACGGGGCTGTACGCTTGGCTTCCTTGAACATGTCACGCACACGGCTGGCACCGACACCGACAAACATCTCCACGAAGTCGGAACCGGAGATACTGTAGAACGGAACGTTGGCTTCACCGGCAACTGCCTTCGCAAGCAGTGTCTTACCGGTACCGGGATGACCGACAAGCAGAACACCCTTCGGAATACGGGCACCCATATCCTGGAACTTCTTCGGAGATTTCAGATAATCGATTATCTCCGCCATTTCCTGTTTCTCTTCGTCACATCCTGCAACATCGCTGAATCTTGTCCGTGAAGCTTCCTCAAGTCTGGCTCTGGACTTACCGAACTCAAACGCCTTGGCATTGGCACTGCCGGAGCCGTTCATCCGGTTCATCATCCACAGCCCGAACAGCACGAACAGCACAAACGGGATCGCTGAATACAGCGTATCCATGAAGACATTGCCGGCATTGGCATCGACAACTCTCAGCTTGGAATCCGACAGTTCATCGATCAGTCTGGCAACCTCCTCCTCGGTATTGGGAACCGTTGCAGTAATGACTGTACGTTCATTCTCATCACCGTATGATGCACGTACCTCAATCACGGTATAGCCGATGGAGATCACGGATTCTTCCACCTTCTCACGTTCGATCGTATCGTAAAGTTCATTGTAACTGAGAGGTTCGTTTCCGGATCCGCTGTTCAGTGCCAGCAAACTGATGATCGATACGATCACGATCAGGTATGGCAGAAATGTAAGCAATCTTCTGTTATTCTGCATTTTCTACTCCTTAAAACTACTGATAGAGTTCATCCTTCAGCACACCGATATACGGCAGGCAGCGGTACTTCTGGTTGAAATCCATTCCGTAACCGACAACGAACTCATTTTCCACTTCAAAGCCGATATAGTCAGCCCTGATATCTTTTACTCTTCTGCTGGGTTTATCGAGCAGGGTGACGATCTTTACAGAATTGGCACCCTTGTTATAGAGCGTCTTGACGACAGCCGACAGTGTTCTGCCGGTATCGACAATATCCTCCACGACCAGAATATCCAGCCCTCTGATCGATGTATCAAGGTCTTTCAGGATCTTGATATCACCGACAGATTCGGTACCCTCATAGCTTGTGACATCCATGAAGTCATACTGAATGTCAAGATCGATATGCTTGATCAGTTCTGCCAGAAAAGGCACGGACCCTCTCAGCAGAGCTACCATCAGCGGTGACCTGTCTTTATAATCTTCAGTGATTCTGGCACCGAGTTCTTTAGCCCGGGCAACGATCTGTTCTTCACTGATCAATACTTTCTTTATATCTTTTTCCAACATAGAGAGTATCCTCCTTCGATATTTTATTATTTTATCACACATATTGTCGGATTGACAGAGTAGTGTGCGACATCACAGCCAAGTCCCGGCACCAGGATGACCGTACCTGAGGCATTGACCATGACCGGCCATGTCAGACGTTCATACGGGGGAATATGCCTGTCAATGAAGAAGCGGCTGACTTTCTTCGTACCATAACGCATATGTACCCTGTCGCCATCCCTGAATGTACGTATTGTGACCGGATAATCATTTTCATGCAGAGTCACCGCAAAGATCCCCGGTACGCCGTTTTCCACGCGGTAATACGGTGCCTGTGCAGCCCGCAGTGAGGCTTCATCCGTGTATACATCCGCATAGGAAACAGGACACACAGCAGGATGCACATACCCCTGTTCCGTGATCAGGAATGACCCGTCGGCATCCTTGATCATCTGTTCTCCGTTCAGGATCTTCCTGTCGATCTCCCGGTAATATGTATCGGTGCGGTGTCTGCCGTGTGCTGTTTCACACATCTGACGCAAAGCCGTAAGACGCACTTCCTCTTCTGCCTCGCCGTATGCCTGTAACAGGATCCCGTGTTCATCGCTCAAAGCCTTTGCCTGTGTGCGCCGGTGCTGCAGTTCTGCGTTATTTGCCCTGATCTCTTCACGCATCGCCCTTCTTTCAGCAGGTGTCATCTGTGAGACAACATGCGTGCGGATCCGGCTGCGGGTCAGATCATCCGCATAATTTGTATGATCGATATAGTAACGGATACCGTGACTGTCACAGTAGGTTTCCAGTTCTCTTTTTGTACAGGATAACAGCGGCCTGTATACGGTCATCTCCTGCCAGTACATGATCTCCTGCAGACCGTAATACACCGGTGTGAGCCCTTTCTCCTTCTGCATCACATAGGTCTCCAGCAGATCATCTTCCTGATGTCCTGTCATGACACCCGCAAGACCGTGTTCCTTCACCAACTGCCGGAACCACTCATAACGGTACTTCCGGGCTTCCGCTTCAAAGTTGCCTTCCCATGTAAATGCATCGGACAGTACATGAAAAGGAATACCCCTTTCCCTGCAGAAGGTCCTGACGTATTCCTCTTCTTCCTCAGCCTGCAGACGGTGATGATAATTCACATGTGCAGCTTCCACCCGGATACCCTGTTCCAGACAGAGAGCGAGCAGAGCCATCGAATCAGGACCGCCGGATACAGCAGCCAGCCATACTTTATCACCGCACTGTTCAAACATATACTCATTCTACCATGCGATATCATCCCTCAGAAACATAACCTGCATCATCCGCTGCTGTATACGCCTGAACAACACACTGTCGACATCCACATGTGCCTTGACTTCGATCACCCTGGCCGTATTCACAAACTTCATATCATTCAGAAACAATACCGAAGGATAGCGCAGTCCCGGTATCTCGCCAAGACGCATCAGGTGGATCTTCCCGTGAGGATTCTCCTTGGCATCATATGCCTTGGCATACTGTACAGGGTTGCTTGTCATCGGGATCACGAGAGCTTTCTTCCGGCAGATCGACATGATGATGCCAAAGTGCTGATAGCCGATCTCCTGGATATATGCCTGTCCGAAATCCATGAAGCAGACATCCCCGACATGCAGAAACATGCCCAGCTCCTCCGCGGATAAGCACTGTGCCCTGAGCAGCCAGTTGGCCTCCGATACCAGGTTATTCTCCATGTTTTCATGCACATACGGTTCGTATATGCTCTTTCTGTGTTCCAGATATCCCTGCCATGTCTCCTTACTGCCGGCTGCAGCAATTGCCTGATCATTCAGGGAACGGACTAAATCTCTGTCCATACTTTCACCTCCGTAACTCACATACGCAGGGAAAGCTGAATCTCCACGAAATTTGTAAAAAAAAGATCTCCGCAGAGATCTATGACTGTTCCTCACTGAGGGCAGAATCCACCGGATCCTGTCCGTTTTTCAGTGTCGGCCAACCGGTCATCCGGTTCAGCAGAGAGAGGATCGGATGGAACCTGGGATTGACCATGCCTGTATATTCGATAAACAGCTCAAACAGCACAAACATCACCGCCACCATGATCAGACCGTAGCGGGGATAGAAATAGCTCAGGATCGCACTTGCCGCAAACAGCGCCGTAACCAGATACAGGGTCAGCACCGTCCGCTGATGTCCCAGTTTCAGTTTGATCATCAGCACATGATGCAGATGTCCCTTGTCAGCCTGGGAGAACTTCTGTCCCTTAAGCTTACGGCGGATGATCGCCAGCAGTGTATCACTGATCGGAATAAACAGTAACAGGATCGGGAAACCCAGTGTGATCAGGGCCGTCGTCTTAAAGCCGAGAAGCGATATACAGGCGATCGTAAAGCCCATGAACTGGGCGCCGCAGTCACCGACAAAGATCGAAGCCGGATGGAAGTTATACGGCAGGAAACCGAGGATCGCCCCGCTGAGGCAGAGCGCCAGAATACAGATATCACGTCTGCCCATGAAGTAGCCAAGCAGTCCGATGGTCAGGATAACGATCGTTGAAATACCGGAAGACAGACCGTCAAGTCCGTCGATCAGGTTGATCGCATTGGTAATACCAATGATCCAGAAGAACGAGATACCGTACGTGATCAGGGGATTGGTCAGAGCCAGTCCGAAGATATGCATCTCCGAGAGATAGATCTTGCCGAGGATCATCGCAATTAAGGCACCGGCAACCTGAAACATGATCTTCTTCTTCGGTGAAAATTCATAGATATCATCAAGCAGACCGCCGATAAACACCAGCGTACCGCCGAGAACGATACCGTTGAGCGTATCATCCGCCGACATGAACAGTGTGACCGCAAGGATAAATGCCACAAAGATCGCTGTTCCGCCCATTCTGACGATCCTGCCGTGATGCACCGTACGCTGATTCTCCTGGGCATAGATACCAAGCTTAAAACCGATCTGTTTGCAGACCGGAACCAGGATCAGCGATACCACGAACGGTACCAGGAAATACGGTAACGCACCTAAGACAAGATTCATTGATTTACCTTCCAACGGCTATTATAACATGACAGCAGGCATACTGCCTGCTGTCCTTTACGAATAAATAAAACTGAGGATGAAACTGCCGGTCAGGTATGCCAGAGCCATCACCAGCAGTGCATACAGAAGCTGTGCCTGCCAGACATGATTGGCCTTAATCATCTTTTCAAAGTTCACTGCGCTCATGCCGTAGAACGACAGCACAAGACACATGATATACACAGCAGTCTCAAGATAGAACCGGATCATTACTTCGTGCCGAAGATACGGT
Source organism: uncultured Erysipelotrichaceae bacterium (assembly GCA_902795905.1). Classification (GTDB taxonomy): domain Bacteria; phylum Bacillota_I; class Bacilli_A; order Erysipelotrichales; family Erysipelotrichaceae; genus Bulleidia. The sequence goes on along the minus strand of CADBMY010000343.1, from coordinate 7,527 downwards.
CGCCGGCATCACCGAGACCCGGTACGATATAGCCAACCTCATTCAGGTGGTCATCCATTGCCGCAAGATAGATATCCACATCCGGATGTGCCTTCTGTACAGCCCTGACACCTTCGGGAACACCTACCAGACAGACAAGCTTGATATTCTTCGCACCGCGCTGCTTGATCATATCGATAGCCGCAACAGCACTGCCGCCGGTTGCCAGCATCGGGTCAACGACCATGCATACAGATTCATCAAGTCCGCTAGGGAACTTGGCAAAGTATTCCTGAGGCTGTAATGTCTCTTCATCACGGAACAAACCGATAAAGCCAACCTTGGCTGTCGGCACAAGTCTGCGGATACCGTCAAGCAGACCGATACCGGCTCTCAGGATCGGTATAATGACAACCTCTTTAGACAGTTCATAACCTGTGCAGGGACCGATCGGTGTCACCACCTCCACCGGACGTGTCGGCAGATCGCGGCAGACCTCATATGCCATCAGTTCAGCAATCTCATCAAGATATTCACGGAAATCCTTGGTACCTGTCTCCTTCCTGCGCATCTGTGTCAGCTTATGCGTGATCAGGGGATGATTCAGTACTTCCAACATAAAAATGCCTCCTTGTTCTCTCTATAAATCATATTTGAATGCCCTTCAAAAAACAACCACCCTGAATTTAATGCTATACTAAACACATGAAGGTTTTTATCGTTCCCGCACTGCACGCCAAAGAAGATATCTCGGACCGCTTTACCGCCCGGGATATTATCGATTTTCTTGCCGGGCAGGGACAGGAAGTCTTTGTCAGTGCTCCCGAAGAGATGTTCAAACAGGGCATCGCCTGTGAATGTGCCAGACCGGCAGGCCCTCTGTTTGCGCTGAAGCACGCTCCCCGCTCACCCGAAGAAGAACTGTACAACACCGGAACCGCCTCAAGAAAATACCTGCGCAGTGATACCGAAAAGATCGTATCTGCACTGAAGAAATACCAGCCGGATGTGATCCTGGATCTCGGCCGTGTATCTGCATTGATCGCTGCCAGACTGACCGGCATCCCCGTCGTATCACTGGTCAGCGGCAATATGTTCCGCAGCCGCAGCTTTGACAGTAAAGCCCTGCGGGGTGTCAACGAGACCTTGTCTTCCTATAAGTTTGAACAGGTATTCAGAGTTACCGATCTCTATGCCTATGCGGACAGTCTCTTCACCCTGGGTCCGGCATCTCTTGATCCGTTTGCGGAAGAAGAGAGACTGGTCAGGATCGGGTATTTGCCCTATCTGCCCGAGACCGGCTCCAAAACCGATAAAGTATTCATCCTGTTTAACAAACTGCCGATGTCTGCCGGCAGACTGAATACACTCCTCTCAGATACATTTAAAGGGGCACCCTATCCCATAGAGATCTGGTACCCCGGATGTGATATCGGCAGAGATCAGAACCTGCATTATACTTCCACTCTGCGTATCAGCAGACTCTCGGAAGCACGGGCTGTGATCCATGACGGCAGTGAGTATATCTTCCGTCAGAGCACCCTGAGGGCTATCCCCCAGGTCATTGTTCATGACGGCAGCTGGAATACCTCCCGCAATGCCGCATCCCTGAGCCGCAGCGGCTTCGGTGCCTCGGTACCGGCGGAAGATCTCAGTGTACAGACATTATACGAGGGCTATCGGCGCATCCTGGCCAGCGACAGTTACCGGACTAATGCCGGCATACTGCGTGAAGAAGTCATCCGGATGGGCGGCGGTGAAGTGCTGCTTGATCTGCTCAGCCGCACACGGAAGTGATCACGGACAGGATACTGTCCGTTTTTTCTTTGTCCAGAGCTGTCGGAATACGTTCGGCATCTTCGATCAGGCGGGGAAGCTCACGGTCGATCGCTGTATCATCCATGAAGCTGTAACCATAGCCGCTGACGGTATCGGAGATCCTGCCGGTGATCACCCTGCACAGCACTGACGCAATCAGGAAATCCCCGTAGGGACCGGCATGTTCACCGTCTTTCCAGAACAGGTCTATATCAGGATATGTATTAAGGACCTGCTGCCAGACAAGACCGATCGGCGCCAGCAGTGCACCGGTCTCCTGCTGCAGTTCCGTACATGTATCGATCATCTTCTGTTGGTTCTCAGGGAATCGCTTCTCAGCCCATGTCATGTATATGACCGGTATCGTATTTGTCTTCTGACACAGGGAGATGATCTCCTTGCCGTATTTCAGTGTTTCTTCTTTCGGCGGATAGGGATGGGCAGCCTGCTGGATCACACAGTAGTCATAATTGCCGTACATCAGGTTATAACGCAGCGCAAAGTACTCCTGACGGTGCCACTTCAGGTCTCTGCCACCGTAGCCCAGCATCACCGCTTCCGGCTTCTCTCCGGTCGTTCTGCAGACAAATTCCGCAAACAGTGCCGGCATATCATTGAAGAACGTATGACTGTTGCCTACAAATAATACTTTCATTTTGTCTCTCCTGCTTCTTCCTTATCAAGCATCTTTTTTTCTGTTTCCAGCGCTTTCTGGAACTGTGTATCGTACAGCTCACGGTAGATGCCGCCGGCATTGACAAGATCTCTGTGCTGTCCTCGTTCGGCTATCTTTCCGTCCTTGATCACGAGGATCTCATCTGCCGCCAGGATCGTTGACAGCCTGTGAGCGATCAGAATACTGGTGCGGGAATCGATCAGCGGATCGATCGCCTCCTGGATCTTTGCCTCGGAGATCGAATCCAGGGATGCCGTAGCCTCATCAAAGATCAGCAGTGCCGGATCCTTGAGCAGTACTCTGGCAATCGACAGACGCTGTTTCTCACCGCCCGAAAGCTTCAGGCCGCGGTTGCCGACCATGGTCTCATACCCCTCCGGCTGACTGATGATAAAGTCGTGGATATTTGCTTTCTTACAGGCATCTTCCAGTTCTTCCTCGGTCGCATCAGGCTTGGCATACAGCAGATTATCACGGATCGTACCGTTGAACAGATATGTATCCTGAGTGACGACGCCGATACTTCTGCGCAGGAAGCCGAGATCCAGCTTCCGTACATCAACGCCGTCGAAGCTGACACTGCCGCTTTCCACATCGTAGAGACGCGGGATCAGGTTGACCAGCGTACTCTTGCCGGAGCCGGAAGGACCGACGATGGCAATACTGTTGCCGCTGTTCAGGGTAAAGTTGATATCCTTCAGGATCTGCCTTGAAGGTTCATACGAGAACGAAACATGACTGAACTCGACATTGCCCTCCGCATGATCGGGGATGATCGCATCCGGGGCATTCTCGATCTCCACCGGCATATCATAGTATTCAAAGATACGCGTAAACATGGCCATGGAACGGATCCAGTCGACCTGGATATTCAGCAGTGAATTGACCGGTCCGTACATTCTGCTGAGCAGCGAGATCAGTACCGTAATATCACCTACGGTCAGATCCGCATTATATTTAAGCATCAGGATACCGCCGACCAGATACAGCGTCATCGGTCCTACACTCGATACCGTGCTCATGACGACCCGGAACCAGCGGCCTGCCATCGACTCCTTGACATTCAGGTCGATCATCCGCCGGTTGGCCTTTACATATCTGTCATATTCATAGTCTTCCTTGGTAAACAGCTTGACCAGCATCTGTCCGGAAACCGACAGTGTCTCGTTCAGGATACCGTTGATCTCATCCCGGCTGGCCTGCGCTTCCCGCGTCAGTTCCCATCTTGTCTTTCCGGCCTTCCGTGTCGGTAAGGTAAGCAGAGGCATCAGCAGGATACTGACAACAGCGATGATCCAGTTCTTCTGAAACATCGCAAAAGCCGCAATCCCCAGCGTCATGACATTGGAGATGATATTGGTAAATGTCGAAGAGATCACACGTTCAACACCGGAGATATCATCGGTCATGCGGGTGATGATATCGCCCTGGTTATTGGTCGTAAAGAAGCTCTGGGGCATCTTCTGCAGGTGGGAAAACATCATATTGCGCATATCAAACGTAATATGCTGGGAGATCCACGTATTCAGGTAACTCTCGGCCACACCGATCAGATTGGCTCCGACCGTCACCAGGAAGGACAGTGCCAGCAGTCTGATCAGCATATTCAGATTCCTGCCGATCAGACCCTCATCGATGATGCGTCCGCTGATGATCGAAGGCAGCAGATTAAACAGTGAAGATACCAGAATGCAGATCAGGACCAGGATCAGCTGTTTCCAGTATGGTTTCAGATAGGAAAGCACTCTCAGCAGAAGTGCCTTTGTCACCTTCGGTGCAGATGCTTTTTCTTCTTCGGTAAGATACCCGCGTCGTCCGGGTCCGCCTCTCATGGACATGGATCATCCTCTTCTTTCTGTTCACTGGTTGCACAGAGACCCTGTGCCGGCTGTATGGAAATGATCGCTGTTTGTACAATTGTACTACATAAAAGGGGCAGAACTGATGCTTATTCTGCACACAGAAAAGAAGTCCCGGAGGACTTCAGTGTCTGCGTATAAGCATGTATGCCAGTATACCCAGGGACAGTACGGAGACCGCTGCCGAGATCTTCTGGATCTTTGTGCCGGCATACTCAATGACATAGGTATGCGTACCGGCTTCAGCCTTGAGCTGTATCCTTCCGGAATAGGTATGCTGAGAGATATACGGATACTTAACGGTCACCCCGTTTTCATCCAGTTCCCGGATCCGGTATCCCTTATACCAGGTCATCGGGATCAGCACCCAGGTATCTTCCGTAAAGGATGATGTGAACTTCAGGGTCGTACCCTTCCGCTCATACGGTATGCCGAGATGTCCGTACGAGAGATCATCCAGCTCGGTGCCGACATTGTAGTAATCGTAGTAGTAGGCATCCGCATACGGCAGATATTCCCCGAAGGAGAGCTCCTCCCAGTTCCAGCGCGATTCCGCAATGATCACGTTGGCATACTTGCGCTCTGTAAACAGTTCTTCGGCAGTTGCGTCACGGTCGATCACCTTCAGCTGTACAGGATCATTGATACAGCTGAACAGATACGAAAGATTCCAGCCGGTAAAGACAAGTATGCATGCCGTAAGGATCTTTGCGCTTTTCTTCGATATCCGGGTCAGGATCCAGCAGATGATCAAAGCTGCACCGACCAGTCCCGGTGTATAGAGCCGGGAAGGAAACTGCATGAACGAGATAAACGGGATCCTGTAGATCGGCAGCACCGGAGATGAACAAAGCAGCACCAGTACAAACATTGCAAAGACCTGGGTGATATATTTGTTCTTCTTAACAAACAGATAGCCAAACGGCAGGATGCCGGCCAGGGTACCGAGATTCTTCAGGGTATCTGCCCTGTCAACACCGCGGGAATTGCGCCACTGCAGGGAATGATCCGCAAAGAAATCACCGAAGAGATCCTTTAACGGAACCATGTACTGCTGCAGCATATCCGAGCCGATATGATGTACGATCAGATCCTGAGAGACATACTGTTCAAACATCGGGAAGAAGAATACTGCCGTTAATCCAAGCCCCAGGGCTGCAGCTTTGGCCAGTGTCGTCAGGATCTTCGGGGTGCCGATCACCGTTTTGACATTGATCAGTACACTGAGGATGAGGATGACCGTAGCCATGGCTGCCGTGATCAGGTGAGAATGCACAAGCAGCGCAAAGACAGCCGCCAGCGCCAGCCAGTTATCCTTCTTCAGGACCAGCAGATCATAGATCGTATACAGCAGAAACGGCAGAACGCCCAGCGCAAAGATCTCACCCAGGGCTGCCCGGATGAAGATATCCGTCACGAAATAGTTGGCTGTCACGTATACAAAAGCAGAGATCAGCGCACAGTCCTTCCGGTGCAGGATATGTTCCAGCGTAATGCTCATGTGCAGGGCCGCAAGATACACAGAGACAAAGACCAGGATCTCAAACATTGTCACTAACGGCACATGACAGAGATGCACCAGCAGTGACGGAATGATCAGAAAGATGTCACTGTAGAACAGCGGTGAGGCATATCCGTAGCCGAAGTTCTTGTTCGGGTATACCGCCATCGGAAACTGATGATCCAGCAGTGTATGATATACCCCTTCGATGCGGGAGAGATGAAACTGCAGATCGTGAGCATTGTATATATACTGTGAAAAATACGGAAGCACCGTAAAACAGGCGATTCCGAGGCATACCAGCAGATTCACTTTGTATTTATCGAAGTACTTCCGTATCATGTTTATTTACCAAGAATATCCGCGAGTTTTTCGGCTTCATCAAGAAGCGACGCGAATTTGTTCAGCGCCAGATCAACAGGCTCCGGTGTAAGCAGATCGACACCGGCATGTTTCAGCTCATCCAGCGGGTAGGCACTGCCGCCCATCGCCAGGAATTCGAGATACCGTACGGCCGCATCCTCGCCCTCATGCCTGATCTTTTCCGAGAGAGCCACGGCACTGCTGTAGCCTGTCGCATACACATAGACGTAGAACGGACGGTAGAAATGCGGGATCCTTGCCCATTCGTAACGGATCTCCTCATCTGCCTGCAGACCCTCACCGAAGTACTTCTGCACAAGCCCGTAGTAGAGATCACAGAGGGATGTCTGATCTAGTGCTTCCCCGCGCTCTGCCATCGCATGTGCTTCCTTCTCAAACTCCGCAAACATCGTCTGTCTGTATACCGTTCCCTTGAAGCCTTCCAGGTACTGGTTGATCAGGACCAGACGCTTTTCGGGATCCGTTGTCTCTGCCAGCAGATTCTCGATCAGCAGGTTCTCGTTGACCGTAGAAGCGACCTCTGCCACAAACAGCGTATACCCGGCATACTGCGGCGGCTGATGCGTGTTGGCCAGCCAGGTATGCATCGAATGTCCCATCTCATGGGTGATCGTGGATACACTGTCAAGGGTGCCCGTAAAGTTGGTCATGATAAACGGATTGGAATCATATGTGCCGGAGGAATAGGCACCGCCGGACTTACCCCTGTTCGGGTAGACATCGATCCAGCGGGATGAGAGACCTTCGCGCACCTTGGCACCATAGTCATCACCAAGCGGCTTGACTGCCTTCAGCAGAAGTTCCGTTGCCTGTTCATATGTGTAGCGATCCTCACTGCCCTTGACTAACGGCGCATAGATGTCATAGCAGTGCAGCTCATCGACACCGAGGAGTCTCTGCCGCAGTTTTACATATCTGTACATATCCGGCAGATGTTTCGTGACCGTATTGATCAGATTGTCATAGACCTGTACGGGGATATTATTCTCCGCCATGGACATTTCCCGGGAACTGCCGTAATGACGGAACGAAGCTTCTGCCGTACTCGCCTTGACGGCTCCGCTGTAGCTTGCCGCAAACGTATTGATGTGCTGACGATAGGTCTTGTAGAAACTGCGGAAGGCATTCTCACGCAGAACACGGTCATTGCTCATCTGCAGGGAGATGAAATTGGAACCGTTCAGTTCATGGCTGCTGCCCTCACCATCCGTTACCGGATCAAAGACCAGATCTGCGTCCATCAGGTTATCCGCGATCTGTGAAGGTGCCGCAAAGACTTCCGCAAAGCCGGCCATGATCCTCTCTTCGGC
>CADBMY010000342.1 GCA_902795905.1 uncultured Erysipelotrichaceae bacterium | reverse complement strand
AGAGACATATCCGCCGATCAAGAATACGAACAGGCCGAGACATAAATACATTTGAGTTGTCATAAAGTTCCCCTTTCTTCAAATGTGATTCTGATTGTCTCTTCTATCCGGTCAGCCAGATCATTAACCCCTTGTTCTGACTGTGAAATAAAAGAGAGGCTTTGTTAACGCTTTCATGATAACAATCTTCTCTTCTATCAACTCATGCCGAACTATTTATGAATTATACGGAAAATGTATAAGTTATGATTCTGTCACCTTCAAGCATTTTTTGAGGACCCTGTACTTCTCCGTATTCTCGAAGCCTTTCCTGCAGATGATATACCGCCATGTTTCAACATCCTGTTCAGGATCGATCAGGACATATCTGTCGATCGTTCCTCTCGCCCAGTCCGGTCTCAGTTCACTGGAGGCAGCCGAACTCAGCAGATATGACGCAATACCGTCATCTGCCATCTTCATCCGCTTATACATCGAGGTATCCTCTTCGATGATCTTTACGTTAAGATGATACTTTTCCACCAAACGATCAAAGACATCCCTGCTGGCACTGCCCTTCTTATTGACAATGATCGTATCTTTCTCCAGATCATGTACATCGATCACCGGTGTTTCCAGACCTTCAATATACTTCTTGGTCTCATGCAGAGGACTCTTGGAAGAAAGATAGACATTGGTATGCATCCTCTTCTCCTTCTCGTAGTAGATATTATCGTATTTCTCCGCTACATTGATCAGCGCGATATCCAGTTCACCGTTCAGCACCTGCATATGCAGCTGCCGGCTGCTTGCGGCATGCGTCTCCAGCTGATATGACTGTACATTGCGGTAGAACCATTTCAGCATCTCTCCAAACAGAAAGACCGACTGCTGCGGCGGAGTGCCAAACCTGATCGTACTCTCATTGCGCAGCTTATAGGACTCCAGCTGACGGATCATCTTCTCATGTGTCGCAATGATCTCCTGTGCCGCATTGTAAAACATGCTGCCCTCTTCTGTCAGTTCGGCCTTCTTTCCCTGGGTTCTGGCAAACAGCGTGATATTATACTCTTCCTCGACACGCTTGATACTGCGGCTGATGGCAGGCTGTGCCGTAAACAGCTTCTCTGAAGCTCTGTTAATACTTCCTGTTTCAATGACTGCTGTGATCTTTTTCAAATCGTCGATCGTCATGATAACCTCCGTATGATCAATTTACCTAACATCATTATACTTGTCACTTATAAAAAAAGCAGGGAATATTCCCCGCTCTATATCATGCTCTTACGGATCTGGCGGCTTTCCGCAGCTTCCCGGCGATGCCCAGACGCACGATCGTTGAGGCTGCACCGTATGTGATCGCATACCCAGCCTTTGTATCGTAGACACGTACAGCACCCATATCACGCAGTTTATCCGCATTCAGCTGTGTAGGATCATACAGACTCAGGATCAGACGTGAAGCTGAGGAATGGATCAGTTTGATATTCTCGATACCGCCTACAGCTTCTATCGTACCGTTGATCAGTCTGTCCTTATCACCCGTACGGAAGAGATCCAGGGCCAGATACTTGTAATAGATCCTGGTAACGAGGAAATAGACAACAAACGTGATCACACCAATGATCGCGATCGTGATCAGACTCATGCGAAGAGTATTGCTGCGGAAGTATGTCAGGTATTCCAGCAGGGTGCCGGGGGTTACCGCCACGGTATTGGTACCGGTATAGTTAAAGCCCAGATAGATATGCATGGACTGGAAGATACCGAACAGAATACCTGTAATACCAAGATGGATCAGATACAGCAGCGGACTCAGCACGAACAGTGTCATCTCCAGCGGGAGATTGTTGCCCATGAATATCGAGATCACCGTAAGCAGAACATAGAACAGTCTGTTTCGGCGCTTTTCAAGTGTATCTGTCTGCAGGAAGTAGACAGCCCAGATATGACCCGGCATACCGAAGATATTGATCACATAGTACGGTGTGATGAATCTTCCGCTCATTCCGCTGATCGAAGAAGCCGCAAGCTGGTTGGTCCAGATATTGACATCACCGGCAATACTGCTGCCCGACATACTGATCCAGGTGCCTCCGTTAGCCCCGTACCAGAACGGTGTGCGGATCATCGCACCAAGGTTGAACAGACTCAGGAAACGGTCAAGAATACCGTACAGTGTAAGATTGATCGGATTGGTCGTATCCTGACTGACAAAGGCGATCACATCCTGTATCGCTGAAACGATATACGGCCAGATAAAGGTAATACCCAGTGCTGCCAGAGAAGACAGAACGATCGTGTTGATCACACACCAGACATCCTTACTGATAAACGAGAAGATACCGTACTCACTGTGATAGCGGGATTGCCGGAAACAATGCAGTGTCACAAAAGACACAACAGCCGACGCGATTACACCGGTCTGCAGAGGATAGCGCACGGTGCCCTGCACAAACGCCGTGGAGACCGTCGTTGCAGAGAGTCCCAGGATCGAACTGTACGCTGTCGCCGGCAGATCGCTGCGTACAAAGTACATCGTGATGATCAGGTATGACATATACCCGAGGAATGCCGAGATGATCGTTGTTGCCGAGCCCCCTCTTCTCGTCACCAGACGGATCAGGAAGATCAGCGGAAAGTTCACCAGAATGACCGTACCAAGACGCATCATGGCTTCCGCAGACAGCAGAATGATCTCGTTATCAATATTAATGAACGCGCTGAAAGCACTGTTTGTCAGAATATTCCCGACCCCGAGAATAAATGTCGCAAACATCAGTACACGGATCGGAAATTTCAGTATTTCATACAATGAGTGCCAACCACGCATCTTTTACCTCAGTTATATATACAAGTAATTTTATCACAAAGCCTCAGAAGAGACTCTTTAATCTGGAGAAGTACGAAACCGTTCTTCCCCTGAGTACTCTTACCTTTTTATCCACATCGGGAAGTACCGTGATCTCATGTACATCCTCGATCCAGTAGACATCGGAATCAATACCCAGCAGAGCACCCCGGTAATCATTGGAACGCAGAGTGATCTTAATATTATTTCTCATGACCAGCGGAGAACCCAGAGAACGATACGCACTGTGGTGGATACCGGCGATCTCGCAGAGCTGCACAAGCGGCAGACCCTCCTGCAGAACCGCACCGCCCAGAGAACGGTTATACGCCGTACTGCCAAGCTGTGTGGAAAGGATCAGTCCGGTGCCGCGGTATTCTTCAAACAGTCTGTCATCCAGCAGCACATCGATCTCCTGTGTACGCGCCGCATTCTCGATCCTCATCTCATTCAGCGCATAGTACTCATCCTGATCAGTCACAACATGCAGCATCGGATAGTATACCTGGGCATACTTCCCGCTCAGGAAAGTCTCGATAAACTCCTCGTAATCAGCCTCCTGATAATCGGTATAGAAACCCAGTGTACCGGTATGAATACCGTAAAAACAGACCTTATCAAGCTGATCCAGATACTGATGCACAGCATAGATGAACGTACCGTCACCGCCGATCACAAAAACGACTTCCGGTTCATCTTCATCATAAATATACCCGTGCGCAGACAGTGTCTTACGTGTCTTACCCTCAAGACTGGCAGACAGCTTATCCGGCCGGCTGACGATCGTATACTTTTTCATAATCCTCCGGTATGAAAGAGCGTGATGTACACGCTCTTCTCTTAACTGACTTTGGTTCCCGGCTTCAGACCGTTCACTTCAACAACACCGATACTGCCGTCATCCTTGCCCGCCAGTAACATGCCCTGGCTCTCCAGACCGCGGATGATCGCAGGCTTCAGGTTGGCAACGATAACGATATGCTTACCGATCATCTGACCGGCTGTATAGCTTCCGGCAATACCGGAAACGATCTGTCTCGGCTTACCCTCACCGATATCGACCTTCATCACCAGCAGAGAATCCGCATCCGGATGTTTCTCACAGGCAATGACCTTACCTACACGAAGATTGAGCTTGCTGAAATCCTCGATCGTGATCTCTGCCTGCTTCTCTTCCTCTTTCTTCTGTCTGGCGATCTGTTTCTCACGGATCTTCTCGACCTGTGCCTCAACATCCTTCTCATCCAGACGTCTGAACAGGATCTCCGGTGTCTTCGTTACGGAAATACCGTTCTCCAGAGCACCGAATTCTGCCAGAGAATCGTAATCACGCTGCTGAGTGCCGATCTGATCAAAGATCTTCTCGGATGTCGCAGGCATGAACGGTGTTAACAGAACTGCAGAGATACGGATCGTCTCCAGCAGGTT
>CADBMY010000341.1 GCA_902795905.1 uncultured Erysipelotrichaceae bacterium | reverse complement strand
GGTGCTGCAGGAAGTGGACTGCCGGAATAACCGGCTCACGAGTCTTGATCTGACCGGCTGCACAGCCCTGTTTGATCTGATGTGCATTGAAAATCAGTTAAGCAGTCTTGACATTTCTGACAGTATTTCTCTCTCCAGACTGATATGCTGGGGAAACCGGATTACAAGCATTGATATTTCCCAGAACCACGATCTGATCATGCTTGTACGGGAGAACGAGCATAATACGCAGTTCTACGGAGAACATCAGGAGAACAGCTACCAGCTGTATCTTGCGAATGATCCCAAATACAACGGCGGAATGGCTGTGCTTGCCTACGACAATAACACGCAGATCATCGGCGGCGGATTTACGCTTGCCTTTGACGCCAACGGCGGTATATTTGAGACCACGGGAGAAAGCGTAAGAGAAATCACCGACATCCCCAAATATACGCCCGTGGAGCTGGACGATGAGGAGCAGCCGGTCAGGGCGGGATACCTTTTTGTCGGATGGTCCCTTGACGAAGAGATTACAGATTCCGTATATCTCTGGGAGAAGGATCTCACCGTCCGTGCCGAGTGGAAGCTTCCCACACCCAGCACGGTGACGATCACGACGGAAGCGGGCGAGTATGCTCTGGGCGATGAGATCACGCTTGCGTATACCGTTGAAGGGATAGAAAGCTCTCAGGTCACGCAGGCCGAGTGGCAGGTCAGAACCGGCGGGGAGTGGACGACGCTTGTCACGCAGACCGCCTTTGAGCCGTATGCCCATACGCCGGAAAGCGCCGGCATCATGGAGTTCAGAGTGATCGTGAACGGCGTGGAGTCCGAGCTTGTGCTCATCTCCGTTTTCAATGTCGACAATCAGACGGATCCGATCGAATTTACGACGCAGCCGGTGAATCCGATATACTGGAAAAACAGCGACACGATACTGGAATTCAAGCTGATGGCATCCGCGATAGGACCCAGCATATTCTATCAGTGGCAGTATTCCAGGGATGGCGGGGCGACTTGGAGCAATCTGCTGAATGAGAACAATTATGATAATCAGACCGGTTGGCAGGAAGTCTCCGGCGCGACAGGTTACTATCTCGAGTACAGCAACAGTTCGATCGGCCTGGGCGCGGGCGACCTGCTGCGCTGCCTTGCCTCTGACGGCAATGGTCACAGCGTTCCGAGCGATACCGTAATGATTGTCAGGGAGGATTACGGTATTTACGGCAGTCAGACGAATTCCCCGCTGCCGCTTGATGTCGTTGCAAGAGCCGGAGAAACCGCCGTATTCTCCATTGAGTCTAAACACAGCGGCTCTGAGACGTATCAATGGCAGAAGAGCATGGACCAGCTGAACTGGACGGATGCGGAGGGAGAATCCGCTGCGGCTGTGAGCTACGAGTTCATCGCTTCGGAGGAACTGAACGGAAGCTATTACCGCTGCAGAATCTATGATACCTTCTGGAATGAAACATACTATTCGAGAACGGCAAAGCTGACTCTTTCGGATATCGTATTCCTGACCCAGCCGCAGATGCAGACTGTCTACGACGGCGAGACCGTGACCCTGAGCGCAAGCGCAGTGTCCGGCGCTGCACAGATTGCCTACCGGTGGCAGAGCTCCAGAGATATGAGAACATGGGAGAATATTCCCGGCGCAAACGGGACAGAATATTCCTTTGTGACAGTTCCGGATCTCACCAACGATACGTATGAAGAGCACTATTATGTTCGCTGCCTCGCTGTTGACAGCAACGGCAGCAGCGCTGCCAGCCATGCGGCGGACGTGAAGGTTGTAGAGTTCGTGGTCACGCCTCAGAGCGACAGTCTTGTGCTGAAAACGAGAAGAGATACATCATACCCGACCATAGATGTCTGGGTGCCTTATGTTCCCGAGGAGAGACTGACATATCAGTGGGAATACAGCGCTGACGGTGTAAATTGGGAGGAATTCTACGCAACGGAAAGCTTCTTCTGCTTTGACGATGGTACAAAGTATCTACCCAGTGACAATGGCTTCCGTGACAATGCTCATTATGTGGGATTTTATCGCTGCATCGTTACCAACAGTTTGGGCAGATCGATTGTCAGTGAACCGATCCACGTGACGCTGAACTGGAATGTTAAGAACACGATCAACTCAATCGAGCAGTATGCCAACGGAAGTGTCAGCATCGTATGCAAGTATGTCGGTTATTACAACCTGTATGAGGTGACGGATGCAGGCAATGTATTTGTCAGGGCGTTGCCGCGAGACAGCAGCGGGGGCTCAGATGCTTTCTCGCTTCAAAATGTCACTCCCGGAATGCATCGCTATGTGCTGATCCCGTATAACCCGAACAATGAAGGAGAGCTTGGCAATAAGGCTTCTGCCGTGGCGAGCGTCTTCGTCACGGACCCGTACTTCGGCGCGAAACCGTATGTTCGTTATGATTGGACAGGGAACAACACTGTAACCCTGACATGGACCGGCGCAAGCAGTGCAGAGGGCTTCTTTGTAAACGATATGCAGTTCCCCGGCAACAGCCCGGAGACAAACGTCTATGTTCTGGAATACGAGGACACATGCAACAATGTGCTCCATTCCTATACGGTTCAGCCGTATATCACTGTTGACGGAACGATTGTTCGGGGTTCTTCCACCACGGTAGAATTCAATACCCGCGGCGCATGGAGATCCAATACACGGGTAACCGCGGAGCAGACCGGCCTGACATCTTTAACGCTCAATATTACAAACCCGTCAATAGTCGACTATTATACTATCTTCCTTGAAAGCGAAAAAGCATTTGATGGCGGAAGCAATACCGCGAGCTGGATAGATGTGAATCGCTCGATCGGCAGAGTTTATGGCACCAATGTAAGTTATACGGTCAACGGCCTGCAGGAAGGTTACACTTATAGATTCGTGATCACACCGTATCGCCGTGATGGAAATAGTTTGTACTCAGGTGAAAAGAAGTATGTGTACCCGCAATTGAGCCTTCTCTGGAAAAACTACCCGCTCACGATAACAGGATGTGAACAGACCGGCGGGTCGCAGGTCACGGTTGAATGGGAGTATGACTATAACCCCGGCAGCTTTCTTATCTACGTTACAACGAACGGGCACTACACCTCGAGCTGGAGCACGACCGTCTCGGGAACTGCGAGATCTGCTGTGCTTCAGGCAAAAGGCTACCCATACATAAG
>CADBMY010000340.1 GCA_902795905.1 uncultured Erysipelotrichaceae bacterium | reverse complement strand
GCTTTCTCGTAGATCCAGTCGATCACGGATCCGTAGGCATAGTGGTTGAACGAGTTCATATCCGTACTCCAGAAACTGCCGTCTTCACGGATGCCGTCCCAGTGTTCCCATGTTGTTGTGGCCCCAAGGCGTACACTGTAGAGCCAGGAAGGATAGTTTTCATTGAGCAGAAGATTCCAGGCAAGATCCGTATACCCGGCATCGGTCAGGACATGCAGAAGCAGGGGAGTGCCGACAAATCCCGTACACATGCCATCTCTGCGTATCATCTCGGCCAGGGCGTCTGCTGTCTTCTGCCTGTCTTCCGCAAGATGAAACGCATATGCCAGAACATGTTCGGTCTGTGTGTGATACTCGGGATATGTCTTACGGAAGGTCTGTACGATCTGTTTATACAGATGTTCGTATGTGCTGATATCCTTCTGCAGGATCCTGCCTGTACGGATCAGGATACTTATGGCATTGGCATAATATGCGGAGGCGATCAGATCTTCCCTCGAGCTTCCCTTGTAGGAACCGGCAGGAGCATCCAGCCCAAGCCAGTCACCGAAGTGTATGCCTCCGGTCCAGAGATATGGATCATGGGTAACAGAAGTAATATAGTCCGTCCAGGCTTTCATACTGCTGTACTGGTGTTCAAGGATCTCCGTATTGCCGTAGGTCGTATAGAGCTGCCAAGGACAGATCACCGCGGCATCACCCCAGGCAGCACTGGGAGGGATATCGGGAAGAACGTTGGGGACGACAACAGGTACACCGCCGTCGGGATACTGCTCTGCCTTCAGGTCATTCAGCCACTTGGCAAAGAACTGTTCACAGTCATAGTTCAGAGTGGCAGCTCTGACAAAGGCAGCCGCATCACCCGTCCACCCAAGACGTTCATCCCGCTGCGGACAGTCTGTCGGAATATCCAGAAAATTATCTTTCTGGCTCCAGAAGATATTGGAGATCAGCTGATCAAGCAGGGCATGGCTGCTGTGGATGAAGCCGGTCTGTTTCATGACCGAATACACAGCCACAGCCTCAAAGTTATCTATATCCGGTATACCCGGCCAGGCAAGCAGGCGGATATAGCGGAAACCGAAGAAGGTCAGATGCGGGGTATGTGTCTGTTCACCTTCCCTGCATGTATAGGTGACCATGGCTTTGGCACTGCGGTAGTTGGCATTGTAGAAATTCCCGTCTTTATCAAGAACTTCCGCATGGTCGAAAGAGACCGTATCCCCGGCCTGTGCATTTACCGTGAAACGTACCCAGCCGGTGACTTCCTGGCCAAAGTCAACGACCGTTTCTCCGTTGGGGGCGGTAAAGATCTTCGATGCCGGAATGATCTCGCATGCCCGGACAGGACAGCCTTCCTGCGGGATCAGATCATCCTTTGTACGCTCCAGCAGGGTCACAGGGCTTTCCTTCGTGATCATTCCTTCATACCGTGCATCGTAGATCTCCCCGTCGTAGATCTCCGCAAAGCGCACCGGACTCTCGTAACAGGTCCAGTCTTCATCGGTTACCAGAACACTTGTATCACCGTTACGGCCGGTGAAGGTGATCTCCGCCAGCAGACCGTCAAGCATGTTTCTGCGCAGAGCCATCTTCTCATCACCGGTCCAGCCGGCCAGGGGTGAGCGCATCCAGCCCCGTCCCACGGTCACGGCCAGCGTATTCTCCTTCTGCAGTAAGTGTGTAATGTCATATGTCTGTACCTGCAGGCGTTTGCCGTAGACTGTCCACCCCGGCTGCAGGACATCATCACTGACCGGTTTACCGTTCAAAAATGCCTCATATACACCCAGGGCAGTGATCTGCAGCATGGCAGAAACACAGTTCTCCGGTACGCTGAAACAGCGCTGAAAAGTCATACAGATATCTTTGTCATCACTTCCGGAAGTGATCCATCGGGCATGATCAAGCATCGTTAAGTCCTCCGTCTTTACAACTATTGTATTAGAATAACAGGGAAAGGGGACGCATAACGTGTCCGGAAACAATATATGAGTGAATATAACGATATTACAGAAACAGAAGTACACGGTCTCGAGATTATCTCTGCCGTGATGCATATTATCGACGGAAAGCGCAAACAGACGGTCATTTCGGATGCGGCACTGGATCTGGAAGAACCGATGACAGAGAAATATGTCAAACGGTATGTGAACAGGGTCCGTAAGGATACACATGCCTCACCGGGGGAGTTCAAAGAAGACAGTCGGTTCAGACAGGAAATGGACAGATACTTTCATCAGGAGAGTACCCTGGCACAGTTCTCCGCTGCTGCCATACAGCCTCTCATCGATCACTG
>CADBMY010000339.1 GCA_902795905.1 uncultured Erysipelotrichaceae bacterium | reverse complement strand
GGGTGCTGATGTTCTGGTCATCACAGCTCTTGAAGATCCCTGCTGGCTGCTGAATGTCCGCGGCAATGATATGTCTACGACACCGGTCGCCTATGCCTTTGCGGCGGTAACACAGCGTACGGTGACATACTACGTGGATAAGAAGAAACTGTCAGACAAGGCGGCCAAACACCTGAAGGACAGTAATGTGACCGTCAAGCCTTACGGTGCTGTTGCCAAAGATCTTGCCAAACTCAGAGATAAGACAGTCTGGGCGGATCTCTCACATCTGAATTCCTATTTCAGCAGTCTGATCGATCCTTCCAACCGGATCCTGAATCTGGCTTCTCCGATCCTTGCCATGCGTGCGGTCAAGAACAGTACGGAGATCAGAAATACCAGAAATGCGCACATCAAGGATGGTGTGGCCATGGTCAGATTCATCCGCTGGGTCAAGGAGAATGTCGGTAAGATCCCGATGACCGAGATCTCTGCTGCTGATAAACTGTATGCGTTAAGAGCTGAAGGTAAGGGATATATTGAGCCTTCGTTCCATACGATCTCTGCATATCAGCAGAATGCCGCAATGCTGCACTACAGTGCGACCACGGAATCCGATACGAAAGTAGAACCGAGAGGCTTCCTGCTGGTAGACTCCGGCGGTACATACCTCGACGGTACGACCGATATCACGCGTACGATCTCTCTGGGCGGACTGACGGCTGAAGAGAAGAAGTATTTTACGCTTGTACTGAAGGGCATGTTACAGCTGACAAGAGCCAGGTTCCTGCAGGGAACGACCGGAAACAACCTCGATATTCTTGCCAGAGGTCCGATCTGGGATCTGGATATTGATTATCAGTGCGGTACCGGGCATGGTGTCGGACATGTACTGGCTGTTCATGAAGGTCCCCACGGCATCCGCTGGGGTATGCCTTCACCGGCAAGAACGAGTGCACCGTTTGAGGCAGGCATGATCGTCTCCAATGAACCCGGTGTTTATCTGCCGCATGAACTGGGCATCCGCACCGAGAATGAACTGCTCGTTGTTAAGGGACAGAAGAACTTCTACGGTCAGTTCCTGTACTTTGAGACACTGACATACTGTCCGATCGATCTTGATGCGATCGATGTGCAGTACCTTGAAGATACGGATATCAGGCAGCTGAACGCTTACCATCAGAGTGTCTATGAGACACTGGCACCGCTGCTTGAGGAAGATGACAGGGCATGGCTGAAAGAGGCGACCAGGGCGGTAGAAAGATGAAACTGATCTCCTGGAATGTAAACGGTCTGCGGGCATGTGAGAAAAAGGGATTCGCGGATTTCTTCCGGCAGACGGATGCGGATATCTTCTGTCTGCAGGAGACGAAGATGCAGCCGGAACAGGTCACTGACAGTATGCGTTTCGAAGGCTATGAAATGTATATGAACAGTGCTGAACGCAAGGGCTACAGCGGTACGCTCGTCTATACGAAGCAGACACCGCTGTCCGTGACATATGAGATCGAGGGTGATATTACCCGCGAGGGAAGAGTCATCACACTGGAATATCCTGAGTATTATTTTGTCTGCGCCTATGTGCCGAATTCCAAGGAAGGACTGCTCAGACTTCCCTACAGAATGAAATGGGAAGACATGCTGAGAGCTCATCTGAACAGACTGAATGAGAAGAAACCTGTGATCTATACCGGTGATCTGAATGTAGCCCATGAAGAAATTGATATAAAAAATCCGGCGGCGAACCATAAGAATGCAGGCTTCAGTGATGAGGAAAGAGCGAAGTTCACAGAGCTGCTGGAAGCGGGATATAAGGATACCTTCAGGGAACTGTACCCTGATACAGTGAAGTATTCGTGGTGGAGTTACCGCTTTAATGCCAGAGCGAATAACGCGGGATGGCGGATCGACTATTTTGTGGTATCTGACAGATTGATGCCTAAGGTAAAGGACAGTCTGATCTTTGATCAGGTATACGGATCGGATCATTGTCCTATTGGATTGGACATAGTACTGTAGGTTAGTGTTACAATAGTAGTTAATAAATACGGAGGCCGTTATGACGATTAAGGAACAAGTACAGAGTTACCGTGAAGAATTGCTGGAAAGACTGGGGAAACTGGTCGCGATCAACAGTGCCAGAGCAGAATCTGCATCCGATGCGCCATTTGGTGAAGGACCGAAAGCAGCTCTGAAAGCAGCTCTGCAGATGCTTGACGAAGATGGCTTCCGTACAGTGAATCTGGATAACTATGCCGGATATGCGGAGATCGGCAGCGGCGAGCAGCTGATCGGCATCATCGGTCATCTGGATATAGTTCCTGCAGCCAAAGAAGATGGCTGGGATACCGATCCTTTCGAGATGGTGCGCAAGGGTGATACGCTCTACGGCAGAGGTGTCAGTGATGACAAGGGTGCTGTCGTTGCGACAATGATCGCGTTAAAGGTCCTCAGGGATCTGAATGTTCCGCTGACCAAACGTGTCAGACTGATCATGGGAACCAACGAGGAGAGCGGTTCACGCTGTCTGAAATACTATGTCGAGAAAGAGGGACATGTGGATTACGGCTTTACACCTGACGGAAACTTCCCCGGTGTATACGGCGAGAAGGGCATGATCTCAGCACGGTATTTCTCTAAGGAAACACGTATTCTGGATATTCAGGGCGGTACAGCCGGCAATATCGTCTGCGGCAAGTGTACAGCGGTGATACCCGGCAAGTGCTATTCCTCCAAGAAACTGGCGGATTTCTTTAACAACAACAATATCGAGTACAACATCGAACAGGGTGAAGAGACGGTCACGATCACCGTCTTCGGCAAGGCTGCGCATGCGTCTACACCGGAGTTGGGTGTCAATGCGATCTCCTATTTGCTGGTCGGTCTGCGGGAAGCCGGCTTCCAGGATCCGTTTGTTGAGTTCTACTGTTCCCACATCGGCCTGAATACCAACGGTGACGGACTTGGCTGTAAGCTCAGTGACAGCTACGGTGAGCTGACCCTGAACTGCGGTATTATCCGTATGCAGGACGGAGTGATCGAAGGAACGATCGATATCCGTTTCCCGGTCACGATGACTTCCAAGCAGGTCATGCGGGCAATGCAGGAAAGGCTGGACGATGAGGGCGGTTATGTGGAGATCCGCGGCGGCGGTGAACCGCTGTTCTTCTCTCCCGATTCTCCGTTAGTCACCAGTCTGCTGGATGCCTACAGGGTCGTTACGGGAGATACCGAGACGATGCCGATGACCATCGGCGGCGGTACCTACGCGAAGGGTATACACAATACGATCGCTTTTGGCTGTGCATTCCCGAACAGAGATTACCGGA
Source organism: uncultured Erysipelotrichaceae bacterium (assembly GCA_902795905.1). Lineage (GTDB taxonomy): Bacteria > Bacillota_I > Bacilli_A > Erysipelotrichales > Erysipelotrichaceae > Bulleidia. The sequence continues at coordinate 7,776 of CADBMY010000339.1, read as the reverse complement.
TACACAATACCAATGAGTTTGTGGACATAGATGAACTGCTGATGCAGGCAGAGATCTACGTTCATGCCATACTGAATCTGATGAGAATCTAGAATGAAGAAAGTCGCTGTACTGTACGATTTTGATAAAACACTGTGCACCAAGGATATGCAGGAGTACAGTCTGATCCCGTCACTCGGTTATGAGGAACCGGGATCTTTTTGGCGTGAGGTATCACAGCTGTCTGCGTCACAGCAGATGGACAGTATCTCGGCATATCTGTACTGGCTGCAGAAGAAATACAGCGATCACGGCAGAGAGCTGCACCGCAGTGATTTTCAGGGTGTCGGCGCCAATATCGATCTCTACGAAGGGGTCGAGGAATGGTTTGAACGGATCAACCGTTACGGCAGAGATCTCGGTCTGGAAGTGGAGCACTATGTGATCTCCAGCGGTATGAGTGAGATCATCGAAGATACCCGGATCGCTGACCGTTTCAGACGTATCTACGCATGCCGGTATTATTATGACGAGAAGGGGACTGCCAGATGGCCTGCCCTGATCGTGAACTATACAACAAAGACACAGTATATCTTCCGGATAAACAAACAGGTGCTGGATGTCAGTAATGATGATGATCTGAATACCTGGGTAGACCCGAAGGAAAGACCGATTCCGTTCAGCCGTATGATCTATATCGGCGACGGACTGACCGATGTACCGTGTATGAGGCTTGTGAAGGAGTACGGGGGTAAATCCTTTGCGGTATTTAACCCGGCTTCGATCAAGGCATATAAGACAGCTTCCCGACTGATCCATGAGGGCAGGGTCAACTTCATGTGTGAGGCGGATTACAGAGAAGGAAAAGACATGGATGTAACAATGAAGAGAGTGCTGGAGCACATGAGTGCCGATGCACATCTTGAGGATCTGGACGGAATCATCAAATGAGCAGAAACAGAAGAAAAAAAAGAAGAGTCAGACCTCTGCGCTTACTGCTTGTTGTCTTTGTGCTGACAGGACTTCTGGCAGGGGCTCTCTGGATCCTGTATCAGACTCTTGATGAGAAGACAGTGATCGAACTGGATGCCGGTCATGATCAGACCCAGCCCGGATATGTCAGCGATACGCTCAGAGAAGCAGATCTCGATATGGAGATCGTACTGGGTGTCAGAGATATGTTCGCGGAGAACAGCGATTATGTCATTCAGCTGACACACGATGAACTGACGGATATGAATATGACTTCCCGACTGGAGAAGATCGATCAGGATAAGCCTGATCTGACGATCAGTATCCATACGTATGAGGATCCCTACCTGAGAAAGACCGGTACCCTGATCGTTGTACCACCCTCAGGAAGCCGCAAGAGTATCAATGCCGCAGAGAAGTTATGCGCATCGCTGCAGGAGGCCGGAAGAGGCTGCGAGGTCGTGCGTCTGGCTTATGAAACCGGCAGAGAAGGCAGAAGTACGGTACGCTATCTCTCACTTGAGGAAGACTATCCTTCAGGTGCGGAAAGCCGTGAGATCTTCAGTGTTGATTCGGCTGTTGTGGAGATACAATTGCTGAATATGAACGATACAGGAGATGCCGAACAGTGGACCGATCCGGCATATAAGACAACGGTGATCGAAGCAATCGCCAAGGGTATACAGAGTATTGCAGAATAAAAGATCATGACTGAACACTCGTATTACGGGATGATCAGTACATGATCTTTTTTTACAGGTTCGCTGTATATACAGGATCCTTTCTGGCTTTGCGGGTAAACAGGAACATCCAGATCAGCAGGACAAGTGCGAATAAGGCCAGGCTGACCGACAGGAAGGGAGAATTATCACTGAGTGCCAGGAACTGTTCCGAGAGACCGAAGTCATACGCACCATGGAGAAGGAACGGGATCAGCACACCGAGAACAGCGTAGATCCGGTTGCCGGTAAGTCTGCTTTTGGCATATAAGTAACCCATCAGGAAGCCGTATCCTGCATGCATTGCCGTGATACCGCGTACGAGCATCTGGCCGGCATTTGTGGAAAGTGCATAGACTACGCTCTCGATGACTTCAAAGCCAAGTCCGACCAGGGTCATGTAGCAGATCATATCCAGTGCTGATGCGGAGGATCTTGTGTTCAGGAATCTGCGGAAGGTGATAAACTTGGCAAGTTCTTCCGCAAATGCCAGTACGATAAATTTCCGGTAGGCAATATAAAGCAGAGCGGTCTTATCCCTGAAGAGGAAAGAACCGAGCATGGAGAGCGTAAACGAAAACAGCATCACGAGCAGTGAACTCTGCACACCTTTGAGAAACGCATTCCGGCAGGAAAGTTTATACTCTTCGTCTTTTCTGTACATATGATTTCGGAACCAGAAATAGATCACAGCTGCAGGGATCAGACTGGCAAGATACGCAAGAACTAAAGCGATCATATAGTTACCTCTCTTTTTCAAGTATACATCTTTATAAACAAAAACAGGATCAGATGATCCTGTCTTCTGTCAATGGTGGAGCTGGGGAGGCTCGAACTCCTGACCTTTCGGATGCGAACCGAACGCTCTCCCAACTGAGCTACAGCCCCACGAACATATCGTATTATATCATAAATCCGGGAAAGGAAAAGAACCGCTGTACACAAAGAATAACTTTATTAATCATCACCCATAACTGCCTGTTATTGTTTATAATATTCTGTGAGGATAAATAATATGGGTATAATCTTAGAGATATTGAAATCGATCGTTTACGGAGTTATACAGGGAATTACCGAATGGCTGCCGATCAGCAGTACCGGGCATATGATCCTGGTCAATACATGGCTGCCTTTACGGGTATTTGATAGTACAGCTGATAATATCGCCTTCTGGGAGATGTATAAAGTAGTTATACAGTTTGGGTCGATCCTGGCTGTAGCTGTACAGTATTTCAGACGATTGAATCCGTTTAATCCCAATCTGAAGGAGAGCGGAAAAAGAAGGATCTGGAGACTTTGGATCCTGATCATTATAGCGACGATTCCTGCCGGTATTGCCGGTGTTCTTCTGGATGATCTGATCGATGAGCATCTGTCAACACCGATCGTAGTGGCAATCGCTCTGATCGTTTACGGTATTCTGTTCATCGTGATCGAGAACAGAGAGAAGGAGATCGAAGTGGAGTCGGTAAACGGGATCACACCGAAGAAAGCTCTGTCCATCGGTGCCTTCCAGATGCTGGCACTGATTCCCGGCACCAGCCGCAGCGGCAGTACGATCCTTGGTTCTACACTGCTTGGTTTAAGCCGTACGGCAGCTGCCGAATTCTCTTTCTTCATGGCCATGCCGGTCATGCTGGGGGCGAGTATCCTGAAGCTGTTTAAACTGTCTGCACCGATCACCTTCGGCGGTATTCTTGTGCTTCTTGTCGGCATGATCACAGCTTTCATCGTCTCTGTATATGTCATCAGGATCTTCGTGGATTATCTGCGCAAAAACGATTTCAAACTGTTTGGCTATTACCGCATCATTCTCGGTGTGATCATACTCATCCTGGCACTTGTTCACCTGCTGCCTGCAGGACTGACTGCATAATATGATCTGGGGCCTGTTTCTCGAGGGGTTACTGTCGTTTTTTACGCCCTGTGTGCTGCCGCTGGTTCCTCTGTATATCGGTTATCTGACGGCAGAACAGAAACAGACGGATGACCGCAGGCATGACCGTATACAGACGGCTGTTCTGACATTTTTCTTTGTACTGGGGATCTGTACGGTCTTCTTTATTGCCGGACTTGGTTCCGGTCTTCTGCGTGAGTTCTTTACCGGACATGAGCTGTTCTTCCTGCTGGGAGGCGGGTTTGTGCTGCTGCTGTTCGGTCTTTTCAGCCTTGGCATCATTGGTATTCCTCTTTTGCAGAGAGAGCGCAGGATCATGCGTGTGCAGCGCCGGGGCGGAAGATACGTGAATGCATATCTGCTGGGTTTCCTGTTCAGCTTTGCCTGGAGTCCCTGTGTAGGTCCCTTACTGGCATCGGCTATTCTGGCGGCCGCAGGTGCTTCCACAAAACTGCTTGGCTGGCTGTATATTCTTGCCTACTCACTGGGCTTTATCTTCATGTTTATCCTCATTGGTCTCTTTACCGAAGAGGTGCTGGCACTGTTAAAGAAACACAGAAATATCGTTAAGTACACACAGGTGCTCGGCGGTCTTGCGGTCCTGTGCATGGGCGGCTATATGCTGTATCAGGCAGGCGGACGCATACTGGCTCTGGAACAGAACGGCATGATGGAGACAGCAGCGCAGAATGAACCTGCCGCAGGTGAAGATGATACGGTATCCGAAGACGGTACTGATCTGCAGAAATACGGGTTTACACTTTCCAACGGTGAACGTGAGGTCAGTATCAGTGAGTATGAGGGGAAGACGATCGTCATGAACTTCTTTGGCACCTGGTGTCATTACTGCAATCAGTTCATGCCTTTCCTGCAGAATCTGAGTGAGAATCGTGAAGATGTAAAGGTCTTCCTGATCGCAGCTCCCGGGTATAACGGGGAGGGTGATGAGGAGTATATACAGAAGTATATGACGGAACACGGATATGATATGGAGATCCTGTATGATCCCGATCTGCGTGTTTCCCGTACATATGGCGTCAGCGGCTATCCGACAACGTTTATCATTCAGCCGGATGGTATGTTCTATGAGTATTATCTGCCCGGGTATGTAGCGGAGGATATGCTGAATCAGTTTATTGATGAAGCTTCTGCTCATATACAGTAAGCAGTAACGGAAGAAAGGAAGAGGATCATGAACGCGTTATTTATGGAAGCCTGCGCTTTGCAGGATGAACTGACGGAATACCGCAGAGAGCTTCACCGGATTCCTGAACTTGGTTTACAGCTGCCGAAGACTGCCGCTTTTATCTGTAAGAAGCTGGAAGAATTCGGTATCCCATATCATCTGTATCCGGAGATCAGCTGTATTACGGCAGTACTGGGGCAGGGAGAGAAGTGTTTCCTGCTGCGCAGTGATATCGATGCGCTGCCGATCCGGGAGACATCTTCCGAGGCATATGCGTCGGAGAATGAGAATATGCATGCCTGCGGTCATGATATGCACGCAGCTGTACTTCTCGGGGCCGCAAGGCTGTTAAAAGCACATGAGAGTGAGCTGAAGGGCAAGGTCAAACTGCTGTTTCAGGCCGGAGAGGAGACCTTTACCGGAGCCGAGGCAGCGATGAATGCCGGTGTGCTGGAGAATCCGCATGTGGATGCCGGCTTTGCGATGCATGTGGCTTCGACAGCACCGGTAGGACTGATCGGTTACGGAGACAAACCCATGTCCTCCTGTTACGGATTTAAGATCACATTGACAGGTAAGGGTGCACATGGCTCGACACCGGAACTGGGTGTCGATCCGATTGCGGCTGCTGCCCAGCTGTATCTTGCGTATCAGGAACTGATCGCCAGAGAGATCCCGGCTTCGGCGGAGGCTGTTCTGACCGTCGGTATGTTCAATGCCGGTACAGCGCCGAATATTATCCCCGATACGGCGGAACTGCAGGGGACTCTGCGTACATTCAATGAGGATGTACGCAAATACCTGATTCAGCGCATGCATGAAACGGCAGAGTATGTGGCGAAGACATACCGCTGTACAGCGTCGTTTGACGCCGTTTATGACGTCCCGGATGTGCGGAATGACCCGGATATCACCGCCTGTGTGATCGAGGCCGCAGAAGAGCTGGAAATGGGCTTTAAGGTCATGAATGTTGTCCATACGATGGGATCGGAAGACTTTGCGTTTATCTCCCATCAGCTGAAGACAGCGTACTTCATTATCGGTGCCGGGGTGGATGATCCGTCCAAACGTGTAGCCCATCACAATGCCGGTGTCGTGTTCAATGAGAAGTGTCTGGCTGCAGGTGCTGCAGTCTATGCAAAAACCGCAATGAAGTGGTTGGAAAAGCATGGATAATTGAAGACTTATTTGTTAATATATACAAGTTACAGGAGGATCAAGACATGAGTGGAAACGTACGTCCCGAAACAATGGAGAGAATTACAACCGAAGCTCTCGCCAACGCATTCATCGACGAACAGGTTGCGGCTGTCCGTGAACAGGTAAAAGACGGCAAAGTGCTTCTGGCACTCTCCGGCGGTGTAGACTCTTCGGTCGTTGCGGCATTACTGATCAAGGCGATCGGCCAGAATCTGGTATGTGTTCATGTGAACCACGGTTTCCTGAGAAAAGGTGAACCCGAACAGGTCATCGAAGTATTCAGAAACCAGATGAACGCTAATCTGATCTATGTCGATGCGGCAGACAGATTTATTGACAAGGTTGCAGGAGTAACCGATCCTGAAGAGAAGAGACATATCATCGGTGAAGAGTTCATCAAGGTATTCGATGAAGAAGCCGCCAAGCTGGAAGGGATTCGTTTCCTTGCTCAGGGTACCATCTATCCGGATATTCTGGAGAGTGAAAAGGGTATTAAGGCACATCACAATGTCGGCGGTCTTCCCGAAGAGATGGAGATGGAGCTGGTAGAACCGGTAAAACTCCTCTACAAGGATGAAGTAAGAGTTGTAGGTAAGGCTCTCGGTCTTCCCGACAACATGGTATACCGTCAGCCTTTCCCGGGCCCGGGACTGGCTGTTCGCACACCCGGTGCGATCACCAGAGAACGTCTTGAGGCAGTCCGTGAGAGTGATGCGATCCTGCGTGAAGAGTTCGAAAAGAACGGTCTGCAGGGTAAGGTATGGCAGTACTTCACGATCGTACCTGACTTCAAGAGCACAGGTATCCGTGACGGTAAGCGTTCCTTTGACTGGTTCGTTGTTATCCGTGCTGTCAATACGACAGATGCGATCGAAGCCAGCATCGAGGAGATCCCTTACGAGCTGCTGAAGCACATCACAAAGAGGATCACGACTGAGGTCAAGGGTGTTAACAGAGTACTGTATGATCTGACACCGAAACCCAGCGGAACCATCGAGTGGGAATAACTAACTGTCCCGATGGAACCCGGATTATTCTGAAATATGTAAACTGAATTATCCCGGGTATTAATCGAACACATCTAAAAACGGATTAATGAATGAGACCTTGCATGAATCATGTGAGGTCTTTTTCTATTCATAGGCCGATGTGTACTCATGAGATTATTGGTACTCATTACTCACCGTATTCATCATCATGGGATGATGCACTTGTTGAAGGACTATCGCAGAATCAAGATTTCTTCACGCTTTTGCTGAATAACGATGAGATCAAAAAAGAGGTGCTGCGATTACTTTATATCCAAGGACAAGACTGTTACACTGTGCGTTCAGAGGACCAATGCGATGACGCCAATCGAAACTTCTGAGGGAACGGTCTTTCTTGATGTGATGATCGATGAGTTTCGGACAGATCCTGGTACGCTCTCAGACGACAGTATCTTTGAAAATGTAATCTACGGAGAATAGGCTGTATAGAGATAAAGGAAGCCCTGCGGTTGCAGGGTTTTTCTGTATTTCCAACAGACATGGAGACTATAATAAAAGCAGGGAATCTTTTCCCGCATGTGAGGAGAATGCTCATGGAAGAGAAGAAATCGACGCCGTTGGGCGGAAGAGTATGGTTCTCGGCGGTGTTTTTCGGATTGATCGGGCAGATAGCCTGGATCGTGGAAAACATGTATTTCGCGACCTTTGCCCAGGATATCTTTGCGAATTCGGGGCGTCCCGACATGTCTTACCGAGTCACCACCCTGATGGTCATCCTCTCTGCCGCCGCAGCGACTGCTGACAGAATGACCATCAGCGTTGTTACCATATAGG
>CADBMY010000338.1 GCA_902795905.1 uncultured Erysipelotrichaceae bacterium | reverse complement strand
ATCTTCTCAAAAGGGGCGTTTCTGGGCATGCCTTCGTGGCTTGTTTTCATGGTATTTATCTTCATGGAGGTGATCCTCTGTTACGGTGCCTGGAAGGTACTTGCCAAAGCCGGAAGGGTTCCCTGGCACGGTATCGTTCCGTTTCTGCATCATCTTGAACTATATGATATTGCCTGGAACCGGAAGGTGGGTATCCTTGTCATTATCCTGAGACTGACAGAATTGTTTATTGGTCCGTACGGCAGAAATCTCGATCCTTACGGATGGTCACTGCGTGTTTATATTCCTGTGTTTATTCTGCACTTTGCGCTGTCGGCAATCATGAAGATCAAGCTGTCCAGATCATTCGGCAAGTCAATGACGTTTGCCTTCTGTATGATCTTCATGAATGAACTGTGCATGTTCCTGCTGGGTGTGCAGAAATGCGAATACCTGGGCAGGACGCTGTATCGCCGGGATAATTCCTCACATGAGAGAACAAGAGTCCAGAAGGAACGAGACCTGATCATCCAGCTGTACCGTTTCCGCAGTGTGATCGCCCTTGCCGCAAGTGTATGTGTAGTTGTCTTTACGTTCCAGGCGGTTGTCGGCGGTCTGATCACGAACCCCAACGAGGTCACACCTGAACGCGGTGCAAATCTGTATAAGCTGTTTACGGTCAATTCCAACACGCTGTCTGCACTGGGTGCGGCTTTCCTTGTACCGTATGCGATCGAGGGTGTACGGCGGAGGCGGTTTTCGTTTCCGAAGTGGGTCCTTCTTGTACAGTACAGCGGTACGATCTGCACAACATTGACAATGATCTTTGCGCTGACACTGATCTGGCCGGTACTGGGTTCATTAGCGGTAACAGGCATGAATTTCTGGCTTCATATCGTCTGTCCGATCCTGGCTATTGTATTACTGATGTCGGTGGAGTCAGACAACATCCGGCTGACCCCCGGTGACAGTCTTCTGTGTCTGCTTCCGTTTTATCTCTATGCGCTGGTATACATCTCCAACGTGCTTCTGCTGGGTGAACAGCACGGAGGCTGGCGTGACATCTACCGTCTGATCACATATTTCCCTGCGTTTCTGACGACACCGATCATGTTTCTGCTGGGGCTGTCTGTTGCGGCACTCCTGCGTATCGGCTATAACAAACTCTCTGATTTCAGGCATAAACGCATGGTTGAAAGCTGGCCGGATGATGCTGATCCTACAGAGATCAAGATCTCTGTCTTCGGCGTAGGATATCAGACCGGTCTGCATTCCGAAGAATCCAATATCGTCGTACCGATGGATCTGTTTGACACCCTGTCTGAGAAATATGATCTGAGTACGCATGAACTGAACAGGGCATATATTACCGGTGCAGAGGGCGGTATACGGCAGCGCCGGCAGATCCTGCAGGAGCGTCTGGAATGGTTCAGTATGCTGTTTGGTATCCCGGATAAGATCTACAATGAAGAGGCCGCATTTACGGATAAAGAGTCGGAAGAAAAAACCGAGATGATCGAAAAAGAATAAGGCAGAGATCCTGATCTCTGCCTTTTATATCCTGAATTGTATGCCGTGATCAGCGCAGTACGTCTCTGCCGCAGTCCTTGAACAGCTGGATCATCTCAGCCGTAAGCGAGAGCTTTTCAGTGTCACCGGGCAGTTCTTCACGAGCTTTCCATTCCGCCAGAGACAGCTCGTTATGATCAACGTGGATCGTGCTGTCACCATCCAGTTCACAGAAGTAGCCAAGCAGTACGGAACCGCTCATGCCCCAGGGCTGCGACTTGTAATAGCGCAGATTCTTTACGTGCAGGCCGGTCTCCTCAAAGACTTCTCTGTGCACGGTCTCTTCCGGTGTCTCACCGATCTCGGTATAGCCGGCGATCAATGCATAGCCTGCAGTGCGTCCGTTATACCTCGATACCAGCATGTTTTCACCGTCGATGATGCCGACGATCACTGCCGGAGAGATCTGCGGGAAGTACTGAGCACCGCACTGCGGACAGTACATCATGCGCTCGTTTTCGCCATGAACCAGCTTATCACCGCAGGAACCGCAGTATACATGCCGGCGGTACCATTCCTCAAGATGATGGGCAGTCATCACCGCAAAACAATCATGTCTTGAAGTCCTCTCACGGATATCGCGCAGGGTAACATACTCATACCCGGGGATCTCGGTATCCGTACCCAGGTAGTAGTATATATCATCGATGCTGAAGAGATATGTAAGTTTACCGGGACCGTATTCCGAAACCGTAGGAAAACCGGTATCTTTGTACAGAACGGAATTGCCGCGGAAGACCATGACGGTATCGTTTTGAGAAGCCGGACGGTTACGGTATGTGTTATTCAGTTTTGCCGGAAGGATCTCCTGTATCATCGAGAATCATTTTAGCACACAGGACACAAACATATTTACTATAGATAAAACATACAGGATATCTGATAGACAAATCCATGGTACAGAAGTTACGCTTTTTGTATCAGAGGCACAGCATATGAACGAAAAGAAAGAAACGATCTGGACCGGGAAGTTCCT
>CADBMY010000337.1 GCA_902795905.1 uncultured Erysipelotrichaceae bacterium | reverse complement strand
CTGGACCGCTGGCAGGAGATCACGGAGTAATACTTAGACTTGGAAACGATCATGAATTTGAGATAATAGTGATATGAATACAGAAAGAAGGTAACGAAATGAGTGATCATGGCAAACACGCACCGTTCCGGTATGACTATGTAGGAAGTTTTCTGCGTCCTGCAGTACTGAAGGAAGCCAGAGAAAAATACAGTCAGGGAGAGATCACAGCGGCAGAGCTGAAAGAAGTAGAAGATGCCTGCATTCTGGATCTGATCGCCAAGCAGAAAGCTGCCGGTTATCATGTGATCACCGACGGTGAATTCAGAAGATCCTGGTGGCATATGGATTTCTTCTGGGGTCTGAATGGTATTGAGAAGAGAAACACGGCAGACGGTCTGCACTTCCACGATGAAGTCACAAAGGCAGAAACAGCCGTGATCACCGGCAAGATCAGCGGTGAGAACCATCCGTTTGTTGAACACTATAAGTTTGTCAAGGCACAGGAAGATGAACATACGATAGCCAAACAGACGATCCCGGCACCGGCACAGCTGCTGGCTCAGCTGCGTCTGCGTGATTACCGTGAACAGAATCTTTCGGTCTATCCCGATGAGGAAGAGATGAAGAATGATATCGTTCTGGCATATCAGCAGGTAATTCGTGATCTGTACGAAGCGGGATGCCGGACGATCCAGTTTGATGACTGTACATGGACACTGTATGCGGACAGAGCATTCTGGAAGCGTTTCGGGATCACCGAGGAGAGTCTGAAGAAGATCGCGGAAGAAGAGATCGATATCAATAACAGAGCCATGGAGGGAAAACCGGAAGATCTGGTCATCAATACCCATGTATGCAGAGGCAACTTCCACAGTACCTATGCCAATGAAGGCGCATATGACCCGATCGCACCGTATCTGTTTGCCAGAGAGAATGTCAATACCCTGTATCTGGAGTATGATGACGCAAGATCCGGAGGCTTTGAACCGCTGAAGCAGGTCACACCCGGCAAGAAGGTCGTTCTTGGTCTGATCACGACCAAGAGACCTGAACTTGAAGATAAGAATGTGATCAAGCGCAGGATCTATGAAGCTGCCAAGTATGTACCGTTAGAGGATCTGTGCCTGAGCCCGCAGTGCGGCTTTGCGTCCACGGAAGAAGGAAACAAGCTTACTGAAGAGGAACAGTGGGCGAAACTGGCTCTGGTCAGAGAGATCGCCGAGGAAGTCTGGAAAGACAGCGGAGAGTTCTGAGATGGAGAAGATCGCGAGTTTTACGGTCAACCATCTGGTGCTGGAACCGGGTATCTACGTATCACGCAAGGATCACTTCGGTGATACCGTGATCACGACCTTCGATCTGCGCCTGACCGTACCGAACAAGGAACCGGCCCTGAATACGGCAGAGCTGCATACGATCGAGCATCTCGGGGCAACCTTCCTGCGCAACCATCCGCAGTGGAAGGACAGGACCGTATACTTTGGCCCGATGGGCTGCCGTACAGGCTGTTATGTGCTTCTGGAGGGTGATCTTGAAAGTGAGGATGTTGTCGGGCTTGTCACCGAGATGTTTGAATTCATCCGTGATTTCGAAGGGGAGATCCCCGGTGCCAGAGAGGAAGAATGCGGTAACTACCTGGATCAGAATCTCGCTGTTGCCAAATATACAGCCCGCAGATATCTTGAACATACGCTGTACGGGATAGATGACAAACATCTGCATTATCAGCCATAGGAGGAAAACAGGCAGTAAACCAAATGACTAACATACTGAAGAAAGCAGGGATCCTGCTGTGCGTGAGTCTTCTGATCACAGGCTGCGCAAAGAAAGAAAAGCCCGCGGATACGCAGGAGACAGCAGCTGCGGAAGATGGCGGGGAGACGCTGATGACAGGCATCCACCATGCCGAGATCGAGATCAAAGACTACGGTACGATCAAGCTGGAACTGGATGCGGATACAGCCCCGGTCACAGTCACGAATTTTATCACGCTGGCAGAATCCGGCTTCTATGACGGGCTGACATTCCACCGGATCATGGATGGCTTCATGATCCAGGGCGGTGACCCCGAAGGCAACGGTACCGGCGGTTCCGGGAAAACGATCGTCGGTGAGTTCTCACAGAACGGTCATGAGAATAACATCCTGCACAAAGAAGGGGTGATCTCGATGGCCCGAGCCAAGGATCCCGACAGTGCCAGTTCACAGTTCTTTATCATGGTCGAGGATGCCCCGCATCTTGACGGACTGTACGCAGCCTTCGGACATGTGACAGAAGGACAGGAGATCGTGGACAAGATCGCCCGTGACGCAAAACCGACCGACAGAAACGGAACGATCCCGAAAGAAGAACAGCCGGTGATCGAAACGATCCGGATCACCGACTGATACCAGAGGCCGTCATGATGACGGCTTTTCTTATGCAAACATTGTTACACAGTACTGAAACATGCACGGATATTTTCTGAAAACAGTACGCAGAACTTGAGTCAGATATGCTAAACTGATAAAGATACAGAAATAGGAGGTACGGATATGTCCTGTACAACGATCCTGGTCGGTAAGAAGGCCAGTTATGACGGTTCGACAATGATTGCCCGCAATGATGATGGTTTCTATGATGTAAAGAAGCTTGTTGTTGTGGATCCCAAAGAACAGCCCCGCAAATACAAGAGTGTGATCGGGCATCTGGAGATCGAACTTCCCGATAACCCTCTGCGTTATACATCTACACCCAGTGTTGACCTCAAGCGCGGCATCTGGGCAGCCAACGGTATCAACGAAGCCAATGTTGCCATGACCGCTACCGAGACGATCACGTCCAATCCGCGTGTTCTCGGTGCTGATCCGATGGTCAGATACCAGGAGAAGAAATCCAGAAGAGACAAGGAGATCCCCGGCGGTATCGGTGAGGAAGATCTCGTCTATATCGTCCTGCCGTATATCCGCAGTGCCAGAGAGGGTGTACAGAGACTGGGTTCTCTGCTTGAACAGTACGGTACATATGAGTCCAACGGTATTGCCTTCAGTGACAGTGATGAGATCTGGTGGATGGAGACGATCGGCGGCCATCACTGGATCGCCAGACGCGTTAGAGACGACGAGTATGTGATCATGCCCAACCAGTTTGGTATTGACCGCTTTGACTTTGAGGATGCCTTCGGCGAACAGAAGGAATTCATGTGTTCCAAAGACATGCGTGAATTCATCGCTGAGAATCATCTGTGCCTGAACATGGATAACGGCTTTGATCCGAGAGCTGCCTTTGGCTCCCATTCCGATTCCGACCATGTATACAACACACCGAGAGCGTGGTTCATGGGCAGATACTTCAATCCCACGACATATAAGTGGGATGGCGAGAATGCGGATTTCCATCCCGAGAGTGATAACATTCCCTGGTCCTTCGTACCGGAGAAGAAGATCACGGTAGAGGATGTGAAGTATATCCTTTCTTCCTATTACCAGGGCACAAAGTATAATCCGTACTCGAATGTCGGTCATCCCGAGAAGGCGATGTACAGATCGATCGGTATTGCCCGTACAGGTGTCATGGCGATCCTGCAGGTCAGAGGATACATGCCGGATGAGCTGAAGGGTGTGGAGTGGATCTGCTTCGGTTCCAATGCCTTCAACGCAGCACTCCCCGTATATACAGGTGTAAACAAGATGCCGAAGTATATCAGCAATGTCACAACGGATACTTCCACGGAGAACTTCTACTGGGGCAGCAGACTGATCGGGGCACTGGCAGATCCGAACTTCCCGACCTGCATTCAGTTTATCGAGAGATATCAGGCAGCGATTGCCAACCAGGGTCATCAGCTGATCAGAGAGTATGATAAGAAGATGATCGAGGCCGGCAAGTTCGATCTGAAGGATGAGGCGAATAAGAAACTGTGCGAGATGGCGAAGAAGGAGACGATCAATACACTGAACAGAGTGCTCCATGATGCGTCCATGCACATGAAGAACAATTATAACCGTTCCGATAACTGACAGTTATACAGGGGACAGCAGAGCCGTACGGAAGTACGGCTTTATTTACGAAATAATTTATATTTTGGGTGTTGACAAATTGTAAGCGGTCACATATATTGTAACTGTAAACGTTTACGGTAATGTTTCCGTGAACGTTAGGCAGCGCATATGGCAACGATCAAGGATATAGCAAGATTATCAGGTTACAGTATCGGTACTGTATCAAGGGTGATCAATCATCATCCGGATGTCAGTGAGAAAGCACGTAAGGCTATCGAGGCAGTCATTGCTTCGGAGAACTACAAGCCGAATTCCAATGCTGTACAGCTGAAGAATACGGGGTATTCTCCGGTGACCGTAGTGGTCAAGGGATCCCGCAATGTTTTCTTTGAGTCGATCCTTGAAGACATGCAGAAGGTCTTCAGGGAGAACGGTGAAGAAGTCAGTGTTGCCTTCCTTGACGAAGATGCCAACGAGGTAGAGGCAGCGATCCAGCTCTGTGTCCAGAGAAGACCGAAGGGACTGATCTTCCTCGGCGGCAATCTGAACTACTTTGAAGAGAGCTTTGGAAAGATCGAAGTACCGGCTGTGCTGGTCACGGTTGATGCCGAAGAAATGCCGTTTGAGAATCTCTCGAGTGTAACGACAGATGACACCAAGGGAGCCAGAGATGCAATCGAGTACCTGGTGAGTCAGGGACATGAGCGAATCGGTATCATCGGCGGCAGTCTCGACACAGATCTCGGTCAGATCAGTGATTTCCGGCTCAGCGGCGCTCTCGAGGTGTTCAACCGGCAGAAGATGAACTTTGATTTGGACAGAGATTTTGAACCTTCGAAGTTCTCTCTGGAATCCGGTTATGAAGCAGCCCGCAGACTGCTGAAGAAGGCACCGGATATCACAGCGATCTTTGCCATCGGTGACATGATCGCTCTGGGGGCTATCCGGGGTATAGTGGATTCCGGCAAAAAGGTTCCCGATGATATCTCGGTCATGGGCTATGACGGTATTGAATATACCAGATATGCCGTACCGAGGATCGCTACGGTCAGACAGGATATCCACGAACTGGCGGTACGCAGTGTTGAAGATCTGCTGTGGCGGCTCAGCTATCACCGTGTTGCCCAGCACTTCATTATCGACCACGAGATCATTCCCGGTGAGAGCGTAAAGAATATACGGGAAGAGAAATAGAAAAGGAGAGTTATCATGGCAGAGGTAGTATTGAAGCACATTCAGAAGATCTATCCGAACAGTGAACCGGCAAAGAAGAAAAAGAAGGGTGATGAAAAACCGCATCGGACGAATAATCTGAAGATCACCGAAGAGGGAGTTGTCGCTGTCGACGATT
>CADBMY010000336.1 GCA_902795905.1 uncultured Erysipelotrichaceae bacterium | reverse complement strand
GTGATCCTGCCGGCATCATCCATCAGTACCGTATCTTCGCTTCGCTGCCATGTCAGCGGATAGCCTTCTACGGTATTATCGTAAAACCACAGACTGCGGTTAAGATGATCCTGATCAGGGAAACGGACAGTATCCAGCAGAACATCTGCCAGTTTTCCTTCATATGCATCTTTGATCTGCTGCGCAGAGGATCGTGTACTGCTGACCGTGAAGCCGGAGATATTCCCGTGCAGCTTGCGCAGGCCCAGCGGATCATCACCAATCAGGATCGTATCTGTTCTGCCGGAATGGCGCAGATCTCCTTCTGCCGCTTTTTCACCGTTCAGCCATATCTCTGCCTTCCCGGAACTGATATTCACCGTGATCTGATTCCAGCGTGATGTCATCGGCGCATGTTCGCCATCGGCTACGATCCAGTAATCCTCACCGCTGAAATGTGATGACAGCGTAATGCCGCTGAAGACTTCACCGTTGATGCCTCGGTTTGTGCACAGGATATAATTCTCTGCATCACCTGCAAAGAAGATCGTACTGTCGGTAAAATTATCTGCAGGAAAAAGCCAGAACGAAACCGTATACTCCTTACCGAGAGCCATGTTGTCGATCTTCTGTCCGGCAATCTCCGTATACTGCCACAGTCCGTCATTTTCCGTATCGGAAACCGTGTATGATGCGTCATTGCCTGAACACCCTGAAAGCATTGCTGCAGCGAATGTTATAGCCAATAAAGAATTCCTGATCTTTTGCATGTACATTATTATATCACGTATGTTGATGATCCCATTCGGCATTGAAGGAATGATTTTTATAAGCTAAAATAATAAGGCTAAAGGAAGATATAACTATGTCACAGATACGAACAAGATTTGCGCCTAGTCCTACAGGGTATATGCATATCGGAAACCTGAGGACAGCTCTGTATGCCTACCTGATTGCTAAGAAGGATCCCAACGGAGCCTTTCTGCTGCGTATTGAAGATACTGACCAGGGACGTCTTGTTGAAGGTGCCACAGACATCATCTATGATACGATGCGTGCCTGCGGTCTCCAGCATGATGAAGGACCCGATATCGGCGGTCCTGTCGGTCCGTACGTACAGAGCGAACGTGTAAAGAGCGGTCTTTACATGAAGTATGCAAAGGAACTGGTACATAAAGGCGGAGCCCACTACTGCTTCTGCGATGAAGCCCATATCCAGGCACTCAGAGAAGCCGGCGGAGATTCCTTCAAGTATGATGATCCCTGCAAACTGATCTCTCTTGAAGAAGCGGAAAAGCGTGTAGAAGCCGGTGAACCGTTTGTTATCCGCCAGAATGTCCCGACAACCGGCACAACCACGTTCAACGATGAAGTCTTCGGCTCCATCACGGTAGAAAACAATACACTGGATGAACAGGTACTGATCAAGAGCGATGGTTTCCCTACCTATAACTTTGCGAATGTTATCGATGACCATCTGATGGGTATCACTGATGTTGTCAGGGGTATGGAATATCTGAGTTCAGCCCCGAAGTACAACCTTCTGTATGAGTCTTTCGGGTGGGAGATCCCGCGGTATATCCACTGTCCGCCGGTCATGAAGGATGAGCACAGCAAGCTTTCCAAGCGCAACGGTGATGCTTCCTTCCAGGATCTTGTTGCCAAGGGTTACCTGCCGGGAGCGATCCTGAACTATATTGCCCTGCTGGGATGGGCTCCGGAGACAAACCAGGAACTGTATACACTGGATGAGCTTGTACAGGCATTCAATGTCAAGAGGATCAATACATCCGGTGCGATCTTTGACCCCGTGAAGCTGACTTCGATCAACGGTCTCTGGCTCAGAAACATGTCTCTTGATGAATACACAGCACTGATCACTCCGTATATCGATCAGGCGGTTAAGGGCAGCTTTGACCGTAAGAAGATCGCTGCGATCGTTCAGCCAAGAGCCAATATCCTGAATGAGATCCCGCCGATGCTTGATTTCTTCGATGTCTTCCCTTCTTACGAGAATGATCTCTACAATCACAAGAAGATGAAGACAAATCCGGAGATTGCTCTGCGTTCACTGAAGGCAGCTGAAGAAGTACTGAATAACACTGACAGCTGGGATGCGGAGACCCTGCATACAAAGCTGATGGAACTTCCCGCCAAGCTCGAGATGAAGAACGGTCAGGTGCTGTTCCCCCTGCGTCTTGCGATCACCGGCAAAGCCAATACACCCGGCGGTGCGATCGAGATCGCAGAGATCCTCGGCAAGGAAGAGACTCTTCGCCGTCTGGCACTGTCGATCAGACAGCTTGAAGCATAACCAAAAAAAGACATCCTAGGATGTCTTTTTCTTACGGCTGTAGATCACTCTGCGTATTCTTCTTCTGGCATGACTGTTAAACCATGTGACCTTTTTCCATTCTTCGTATTTCCGGTGATTGAAGACAGCGTCAAATTCACCCAGGAATTCCAGATAATCCCCGCCGAAGCTCTTCTTGAAATCCGTCTGTCCGTAGTATTCGTCCTTGGGATCCATACTTCCGGAGATACCTTCAAAGTCATATGTCTTTACCCCGAGTTCATGCATATGCGTGATCGCATGGTCATGCAGGGCAAAAGCTCCGCGGTAGTTCAGGAAGGTCTTTGTCGTATACATATTGACATTCCAGGCATGGGTGTCCTGACGGATGATAAACTTGGCTCCGAGGAAATGTTCCGCTCCGTCATTCAGAGGTGATGCCGAGATCTCAGCAATCTCCTTTTCCAGAGCACTGATCTCCTGATCGTTCTTTGCAATCTTGTTTTCGTCTTTCAGCTTTTTTCCGTAGTCTTTCAGTTCTTCTGCCTTCTGCTTCAAGGCTTTCAGAGATTCTGTATAGTTTACCGAAGCAATGTAATAGTAAACATCATCTCCGTATGCCTTCCACAGTTTCCGGAAGTAAGAAAGATCCTTAGGCTTAAAGCCAAGCTTTTCTGACAGTTCCTTCTGACTCTTCAGCAGTACCGGAAGTTCCTCTATGGATGCCTGTCTGACCGTCACCAGACGTTCTTCATTCTTCTTGTGATATGTATTATACCGCTTGATCCCTTTGCGGATCGTCTTCAGATCCTTGTCGAGATCCAGGCAGTACGTAAATCT
The DNA here is from genome assembly GCA_902795905.1 of uncultured Erysipelotrichaceae bacterium. Classification (GTDB taxonomy): domain Bacteria; phylum Bacillota_I; class Bacilli_A; order Erysipelotrichales; family Erysipelotrichaceae; genus Bulleidia. Next base: position 2,480 of record CADBMY010000336.1, on the reverse strand, counting down.
GCTCATCCAGTTTCCGCTGTAGCCGTAGTTATAGCCAAGATGCGTGTATCCCTGTTCCTTCAGGATCTCAGTCACATACTCATGATCAAAGCCGTTCTCAGTGATCCTGCCGTCTTTTTCGTGCTGAATACGTGTGATATTCGGATCAATACGCAGGAATGCCGAGCCGCTCTTCTTTGCGTAATCAGCCAGAGCTTTGGCAAACTCTGCGATCAGCGCACGATCACTGATATCCAGATTAAAACCGTACTGCACATAGCTGAACTTCATGATCGGAGCCCGGCATGTCTTCTGCAGCACAACTGCCGAAGCCACAAGCTCTCCCTGTTCATTCTCCATCCCGACAAGCACACCCTTCCGGTATTCAGGATACTTGAAGGCAATAAACGGCGAAGTCTTGGAATAATGCGCAATATCCGAGCGTTTCGCAAATTCATCAAATCTTTCCGGATCAACACCGATGATCAGTTTCATTTTCTTCCTCTTAGTCTTGCGGCAGTCTTCAATGCCAGCGGATATGCCTTATCAAACATCCAGTATACAGGTCCGTTCAGAACGATATTAAACTCTCCGATATACTCTTCAACATTCATCAGCCAGTTCGATTTGAACAGTGTCAGACCGTCATCCAGGGTGCCTTCAATACCGCCGAAGCTGCATCTTCGGATACCCTTTTCCACACAGATATCCAGACATGTCTTATATAACAGATAACTGCTGTACATACGCAGATAATCCGGGTTATTACCCATATAAAAGAGTTCCATCAGCTGATCGTTATAACAGCCGAGAATACCGCTGGTGATGACTTCATCACGTCCTTCACGCTGATAGTCTTCCTGCAGCTGTGCGAGTTCCTTTTCGTCCTGTGCAAGCTTCTGCTCTGTCTCCGCTTTCTTCTTCTTTGACAGCTGTCCTTCCAGCTCATGCTGATAACCCTCTATACGTTCTTTGAGGACATCGATCTGTTTGGGGAAGTTCAGATACGAAGTAATGCATATGCCCTTATCTCCGTATACATCAAGCATCTGCCGGAAGTATTCCTCGTTGCGCAGAGCAATCTTCTTGCGTACTTCTGTATAGTGCATGGCGGACGCAAAGTCAGAGACATACTCTTTGCCGGAACGCAGGATGATCCCTTTTCTGACTGCCGCATTGATACACTTGCGTGTACGGTGTTCAAGTTTGGCCTCATAGCCTTCAAATACGTCCATTTCCGCGTTAAATCTCGGCTGGGTACTCTCTTCGATCATCGTCGTAAAACCCCTGTGAACAGCCCCAAAACGCTTCAGAGAGGCTATCATGTCAAGATGCTCAGCCGGATGTTCGGTATTTCTGTCCGCATACGGATATGATTTCGTGATCACCGCCGGATCAAAGCGCACAGCAGCACAGTGAAGACTTCGTGCATACTTCTTCAGTTCTGTAATGAAGAAGGAAACGACCGTATCATCCTGCCAGTCCATGACCGGGCCTCTCGGTATATACATCAGATTCTGTCCGAATACCAGCGGTCTTACCAGTACAAGTGCTGTAGCAATCAGTTCCCCGTTATCATTTTCGGCACCGACAAAATGCGGATGCCATGTACTCTTCTTCAGATCTGCCCACGGTGAACACTGAAACAATGTATTCTGTTCCGATGCCGTAACAAATCTGTCATTTCTTTCTCTGTCTAGATCTTTAATAAATTTCATAGTTGTCATCTTCTGTCTGCAGTATTGTCATTGTACCACAGAATGCATACCGGAAAACTTGTGAGATTAGATCACAGAAAAACCGAAGGATGACCTTCGGTTACCTGTACTTACTTTGTGAAGAGTTCAGCAGCTTTCTCGGCAAAGCGCTGACCGAATACACGGAAGTAGTTCTCATAGTTTTCAAGACCGTTATGTGCCTCGACATTGCCGTTGACACCAACAGGACCGATATGGATGACCGGCATGCCCTTGGATCCTCCTCCGGAATACACCAGCATGCCCCAGACAAGCATATTTGTATGGATAGACTGGATCACCAGCTCGGCACCTCCGTGCGTAAACTGCTCTGTCGCAAAAGCACCGCCAAGCTTACCGGCCATGCCCAGTTTCCCGGCTCCCATCAGCCAGTTGCGCATATCCGGCGTCATCAGTGCCGCATAACTCGGACATCCGACAACAACACCCCGGGATTCTTTAACGAAGTCTTCATCAACCTCTTCGATCTTGAACGCCTTCGCTTCAATGCCATCTACGCTGTTCATGCCTTCAGCGATCCATTCTGCACACTTAAATGTATTTCCTGTCTTTGAATCACAAATCACTGCTAGTTTCATGTTTCAGTTCCTTTCCAGTATTCTACATTCAGATTATAACACCGGGTAAATCTATGGAATCCCTAATAAATATCATGTATATAAGAAAAAAGCTTTCGGTTATATATCTCAGGCTGAAGAGCCTGTTGTTTCCGAAAGCTTAGTTAGTACCTTGGTGACGTGTACG
>CADBMY010000335.1 GCA_902795905.1 uncultured Erysipelotrichaceae bacterium | reverse complement strand
TCGACTTCCGTCGGTGCTCTTGTCGGTATTCTGTACTATGTCTGGTATGACCGCAGACACTACGGTCCTGTAGCCCGTGCTGCCAGAGCCCAGACGACCGAGCCTGTAGAAAGAAATCAGCTGCTGATGGAGATTTTTGCGTTTGGTCTTCCGTATCTTCTCTCCACGATCTTCGGCAATTCGCAGACGATCATCAATACACGTTTCTTCGTACCTGTAACGACCGGACTGGGACTGAATTACGATACAGCCAAACTGATCTCGGGCATTATTCAGGTACAGTGCGACAAGCTCACAAGCATACCGCAGGTTCTCGGCATCGGCTTCTCTGCCGGCATCGTACCGTATATGACGACGGCACTTGAGAAAAACGATATGACGGAACTGCGCAAGAATATTACCGACTGTCTTGACACGGTGCTGTTTATCGCGGTGCCTGTCTGTTTTGCGATGTTTGCGCTGGCAAGACCGATCTATTATGTAATGTACGGCGGTCATAACCTTGATTACGGAGAGATCTGTCTTTCCTATGCGGCTTTGCTGGCACTGGTGACGACACTGACACCGATCTGCAGTTCAACGATGATGACGGTGCGTCTGCGCAAGGAGAGTATTGTCTATCTCGGTGTAGGTTTCCTTGTCAAATGCGTGACCTTCTATCCGCTGATCAAATATATCGGCTATACAGGTGCGATCCTTTCCAGCGTACTATGTTCGATGACGATCATCTATCTTGATCTGGCCAAGATCAAGAACCGCTACGGTGTTGTTTTCGGCAATACCTGGAAGCGTTTCTTCAAGATGCTGATTGCCTGTCTCTGCATGAACGCTGTCTTTGCGATCTTCCGCATTGCCGGTTTCCGCATCACCGAGGCATCACGCATACTGGCACTTGGAGAACTGGCGGTATACGGTATCTGCGGTATTCTTGTCTATCTGTATGTCTCTTCACTGATGAAGCTTCCGCAGGCGATCTTCGGCAAGAGCCTGAAGGATATCCTGATCGCTGTGCTGCGCAGGATCATCCCCGGTAAACGCGCATGAAGATCAGAGTAGACAAACTGCTGGCCAATCTTGGCTATGGGACCAGGAATGAGATCCACAAGCTGATCAGACAGGGTGCTGTAACCATTGACGGTGAGGTCATCAGGAATATCTCTGCGCACGTAGATGCGGATATACAGACCGTATGTGTTTATGATGAACCTGTAGATTACAGGGAAGAATATTATTTCATGTTAAATAAGCCCGCAGGGTATCTGTCGGCGACCGAGAGCGATGAACCCAATGTCCTCGATCTGATTGCAGAAAAGATCAAGGGGCTTTTTCCGTGCGGAAGACTGGACAAGGATACCGAAGGCTTACTGCTGATCACTACCGACGGCAAACTTGCGCATGAACTGCTGAGCCCGAAATACCGTATCGAAAAGGAGTATGAGGCAGTACTGCGTGATCCTCTGACAGCAGAACAGAAACAGAAGATCGAAGCCGGTATACGGTATGACAGTGAGACGGTATACCGTCCCTGTATGATCAATGAACTCGCGGAGAATACGGTCCGGGTCATTGTCACGGAAGGAAAGTATCACGAAGTTAAGAATATGTTCAGTGCTGCCGGCAATGAAGTGATGCATTTAAAAAGGATCAGAATGAAGGATCTGATCCTGGATGAATCACTGGCACCCGGTGAATACAGAGAACTTACGGAAGAAGAGATCGAAGCTCTCAGAAGACCTTCTCCGGTGTTGAAGCAGGAAGCGTAAGCACACCTGTATCGGCATATGCCTGCAGGGTCCTGATCAGCTGCTCGGTCAGTACGGAAGGGGTGGAAGAACCGCTTGTGACAGCAGCCCGTTTGACACCCTGAAGCATCTCTTCTCGCAGATCAAGTACACTTTCCAGCAGATATGTATGCGGAATGCCTGCCTTTGTGCCGGCATTTTTTAATTGTCTTGAGTTGTTTGAGTGAGGATCGCCGACAACAAACAAAGCATCCGTATCCCGAAGGTCCAGCACAGCCTGCTGGCGTACAGTCGTTGCATTGCAGATCTCGTTCATGACTCTGGCATTCGGAAAGCGCTGCAGACAGTGCTGTATCAGATCGGCAGTATCGATCAGGGAGAGGGTCGTCTGGCAGGTGATCAGCGGATCTTTCAGCTCCGGCAGGGCATCTGCTTCCGGGATATCGGAGACCAGATATACTCTGTTACTGATACCGATCACACCTTCTGCTTCCGGGTGTCTGTGCTTGCCGATGTAGATCACATCCGCATCAGCTGTATGTTCACGGACAAGGTCATGCGTTTTTCTGACATCCGGACATGTCGCATCGATGCACTGCAGGCCTTTTTCCGCAGCTCTCTGATAGACCTGATCGCTGACGCCGTGGGCAGTAAAGATAACGATACCGGAAGGGATATCCTCCAGCAGCTGCAGTCTTGTACGGCTGCTGTCTTCAAGACAGATGATCCCAAGCTTCTCAAAAGCGTCCACGATAAAACGGTTATGCACGATCATACCGAGCATGTATATGTTTTCACCGGGATGATCGGCAGCTGCCTTACGGGCAATATTGATCGCTCTGACAACACCCTGGCAGTAGCCGCGGGGACTGACCTTGATTACTTCCATATGGCTGACCTCATAAATCTGTTATAATTACACTGCTAATTATAGTAAACAGGTAATCGTATGAAAAGATTTGATACATTGAATTTAAGTGATAAGACTTTAGCATTTATTGACAGGAACGGCTTCCGGGAAGCGACCGTGATCCAGGAAAAGGTCATTCCTGCCGTACTGAAGAAGAAGGACGTGATCGCCCTCAGCAAGACCGGTACCGGTAAGACACATGCGTATCTGATCCCGCTGATGGAGATGATCGATACGTCTGCGGACTGGCCGTATGCGGTCATTACGGCACCGACCAGAGAACTGGCTGTACAGATCTTTGAGAAGGCAAAGGTAATGACGGAAGTTGATCCTGATCTGCGTATCGGTCTCTATGTCGGCGGCAGACAGCGCAGTTCCGATGTGGAGCAGCTGCAGAACCGTCAGCCGCACCTGGTGATCGGTACACCGGGACGTATCCGCGATCTGTTTCTGGACAGTGCCGTGCTGCGTATCGACAAGGTAAGCATGCTGGTGGTCGATGAGGCGGATATGACGCTGGAATACGGCTTTCTGAACGATATTGACGCCTTTGCCGGAAGAATGCCGGATGATCTGCAGATGCTGGCGTTTTCCGCTACCATTCCGGAACAGCTGAAACCGTTCCTGAAGAAGTACATGCACCATCCGATCACGATGAAGGCAGGGGAAGATACCTCCTTTGATCCGAAGATCACTCACGTTCTGGTGCCGTGCTATCATCATACATATGCAGAGACGATCAGATCGATCCTGCCCGGTTTTAATCCGTATACCTGCCTGATCTTTACAAATACCAGAGAAGAGGCGGAAAAGCTTGCGGAAGATCTCAGAAGCCATGATATCCCGGTCACGGAGATCCACGGCAATCTGGAAAGCAGAAAGCGCAAACAGGCCCTGAAGGATCTGCAGAGCGGCAGGAATACCTATGTTGTGGCAACGGACCTGGCAGCCCGCGGTATCGACATCGATACCGTAACGCATGTCATCTCCTGCGGTTTCCCCAACGATCTGTCGTTCTATATCCACCGTTCGGGAAGGACCGGAAGAGCCGGTGCCGACGGTGTCTGCTATGCTCTCTACAAAGATGAAGACAAGGAAGCAATCCGTTCCCTGCAGCGGATGGGTATACGCTTTCACCATCGCCGTTTCCGCAATGGCTCCTGGAATGATCTGAAACCGCTCGGACAGAGACGCCGTAAGGATGATGAACTGAAGACAGAGATCGCCAAGATGATGACCAAGAAGAATACCAAAGTCAAACCCGGATATAAGAAAAAACGGGAAAGGGCGATCGAAGAGCTGCACCGGAAGAAGAAACGGGAGTTTATCCGTTCCAAGATCAAGGAAGAGAAAAAAGCTTACTTCAAGGAGAGACAGAAAGCTCTCAATAACAGTGATGATCATCGGTAGTCATGTCAGGATGGCATCACCTGACTATCTTGAAGGATC
>CADBMY010000334.1 GCA_902795905.1 uncultured Erysipelotrichaceae bacterium | reverse complement strand
CCCTTAAACGCATGATCGGTCCAGATATACCTTCCCGTATATTCATTCGGTTCATCACTTGCGGAAGCTTTGAACCAGGGATGCTGATCAGAGGTATGCCCTGGCACAAGATCAAGCAAAACCCTGATGCCGAGCTCATGCGCTTTGGCAAACAGTTCATACAGGTCTTCATTTGTCCCGTATCTCGGTGCCACCTTCTTGTAATCACGTACATCATACCCGGCATCCATGAACGGTGAATCAAAACACGGGTTGATCCACAAGGCATTGCAGCCAAGTTCCCTGATATACGTCAGTTTGGAGATGATCCCCTGCAGATCTCCGATACCATCATTGTTCGTATCCAGAAAAGACTGCGGATAGATCTCGTAGAATACTGCATCTTTCAGCCATTCCGGCATTTCCATCACTCCTGTTCCGTTAAAACTGCACAGCCCCATGCCGGCAGTGTCAGAATATCATTACTGAATGTTACGGCATCTTCGTTTACGGTCAGCACACCGCGCAGAGCGTGAAATTCCGTACTGCTCAGATCCACAGTCTGTACCTGATCGCTGATGTTGTAGATGATTGCGGCAGGTTCATGCACACCGTCTTCCTTCATGATCATACATACGCTGTCTGTGGTCAGATCCTGATGCACCCAGGTACGTCCGCAGGCGATCACCGGGAAGGCATTCCTGATCCGCATGACCTCCTTCACGTAATTCACGATCGAATACGGATCTTTCATCTGTTCATCAAGAGGCGCAAACTTCATTGCCACTTCATCCATGCCGGGAGGTCCCTGTGTCATCCCTTCGGCATCGGGATCCTGTGTCCAGTACATCGGTGCCCTCTTGTTTTCATCCTTACCGGCACCTTTCATGCCGATCTCTTCCCCGTAATACAGGAAGACATTGCCGCTCATCAGCAGATTCATCGCCTGCGCAAGCTTGGTCTTACTGCCGTCATCCGCCGCATAATACCCGGCACTTCTGCCCATATCATGATTCGTGTAGAACGGCGCATTGACAGCCTGTGATCCATAGGACTGATACAGCTGCCATTCGCTTTCCTGGGCATTGCCGAAATCCCTGGCTTTATATCTGCCAAGCAGTGTAGAAGTGATCACTCCTGAGACATCTGCAAAGGAGAAGTCAAACATCGAATCCACACCGGACGCATAATACTGCGCATAGGTATTCCGGTTCTCCCAGCCCTCACAGACGATATAACAGTCCGGGTCAAAGGATACAGCTGTCTTCTTTACCCACGAGAGGAACTGAATATTCTTCTCATGATCGCCCGTATAATACGATGTCACGGCATCCAGACGGAAACCATCGGTCCCTTTATCGATCCAGAACTTCATGATCTTCGCGATCTCTCTGCGTACTGCTTCATTATCAAGATTCAGATCCGGCATGCCCTCCCAGAACCTTGCTTCGTAGTACCAGTCGGAATCCGCGAGCTTTGCATATCCGCCCTGCATATTTCTGCTGAAGCGGTAATACTCCGCATACGGACATACCGCATAATCAGGCTCCTGTCCGGCCGGCAGACTGCGCATATACTCAGCAGCTTTCGTAAACCAGGGATGCTGCACAGAGGTATGATTCAGCACCAGATCCAGGATCACCTTCATGTCCCGGCTGTGTGCTTCCTGTACAAGCCTCTGAAAATCCTCCATCGTACCGTACTGCGGGTCAATACTCATGTAATCTGCCACATCGTACTTGTGATATGTCGGTGACGGACAGACAGGCATCAGCCAGAGTCCGCGGAAACCGAGATCATGAATATAGTCCAGTTTCTCCGTGATACCGTTAAGATCACCGATACCATCGCCGTCAGTATCCTCATACGAATAGACAAATACTTCATAGACAGAACCATACGGTTCCTGTACAGGCTGTTCCTGCAGCTTCGCATTGACCGCAGACATGTTAACAGCAGACTCACGTGGAATCTGCTGTATCACATATACGATCAGGGCAAGTGCCAGGAGGACAAGTCCTATAACTTTTTTCCCGATCTTCTGTATCATTATCCTTTTACCGCTCCGCCCATGCCTTCGACATAGAATCTCTGCATGTAGAGGAACAATGCCGCGATCGGAATCGAGATCAGCACTGCCCCGGCCGCAAAGCATGTATACCACTGGTAGATATATTCTTTCTGCAGCATATTCCAGAGACCGATGGCAACCGTAAACTGGTCGGCATTCGCCCGGCATATGACCTTTGCGAAAATGAAGTCTACCCATGGCGCAATGAATGACGTCATGACTGTATAGATGACGATTGGCTTGGCCAGAGGCATTGTGATCCTCGTAAAGACCTGCCACTGTGTAGCGCCGTCGATCATGGCAGCTTCGTCGATCGAGCGCGGGATCGTATCAAAGTATCCCTTGGCGATCTGGAAACCCAGTCCTGTACATGCGGAATAGACGATGATCAGACCGAAACGTATTGCCGAACCTTCGGTCAGGCCCATTGCCTTCAGGATGAAGTACTGGGCTACCATTGTCATGAAGCCGGGGAACAGTCCCAGGATCATCGCCAGATTCATATACGGTTTGCGGAAGGCAAAGCGCATCCGGCTGAGTGAGTAAGCCACCGACAGGACAAAGAAGGTACTGAAGATACAGCAGCAGATGGCAATGATCAGTGTATTTCCGAACATCTTCGGAAAGTTCAGAACATTTCTGTCTGTCAGAAGCTTGACATAGTTATTCAGCGTATATCCCTGCGGCAGGAACGTGTTCGTATACGCACCGGGTTCCGCACGGAAACTGGTCAGGACGATCCAGAAGATCGGCAGCAGCCAGATCACTGCCAGCACAGCCAGAAACAGATGTACAAGTATGTTGACAGTCAGTTTCCGGGTGCTCTGTCTGTTCTTTTTTCCGGTTACTTTCACGGTAGACATATTACATGAACGCCTCCTCGTTTTTGTACGAACTCGAGTTCCTGTATGTGATCAGAGTGATCACTGTCAGGATCACGAATGTCATAATGCCGATAACAGCACCCAGGTTATAGTACTGCTGATCGATCGTCAGCTTATACAGCCAGGTGACAAGCAGATCGGTCTGACCGGCAGTATCGCCGACATAAGTAGGACCGCCTCCCGAAAGCAGATAGATAACGTTGAAGTTATTGATATTGCCGACAAAGCTGGCGATCAGATACGGTGTGGTCACAAACAGCATGTACGGCAGTGTAATACGGAAGAAGATCTTCACAGGTCCGGCTCCGTCCATCTTTGCGGCTTCATAGAGTTCCGCCGGAATATTCTGAAGAATGCCGGTGACCTGAAGCATCGTATACGGAATACCTACCCATAGATTGATCACAATGATCGTTATCCTTGCCCATGTCGCATTCGTCCAGAACGGCAGCGGTGAACTGATCCAGCCGAGATTCTTCAGCAGAACATTCACGGCACCGGAGGGCTGCAGCATGATGTTCATGATCATCAGAGTAACAAACTGCGGTACAGCGATCGACAGAACGAAGCAGAACCGCCAGAATGCCTTTCCTTTCGTATCTTTACGATTGATGATCAAGGCAAGGATCATACCCAGAATGTAGTTCAGGAATGTCGCAAAGATCGCCCAGACGACCGTCCAACCCAGAACATGCCAGAACTGACGGCCGATATTGCCGTTCATATTCAGTACGCGGCCAAACTGATTCAGACCATCCCAGTCAAAGAGGACCAGATGCTCACCCTCCTTGGAGTATGTCGTAAAGGCCATCGAGATCATGTATACCAGCGGTACGATATTGAAGACCAATATACCAAGACACGGCAGTGACATCAGCGTAATATGCAGATTCTTGTCAAAGAGAGCACGGATATCCTCTTTCATTGAAGGAATGTGTTTACCCTCTTCACTCATCTTCTGCAGCTTATAGGCATGCCGCATCTGCAGGATCCACAGTGTAACGATCGCTGCGATCACAAACAGGGTCACGACCCCGGCAAGAAGGATCTGCTGCGAGTTATCACCTGCTGTATATTCATAGATCTGTTTGGCTTCATTCCATACTTTTTCCTGCACCCTGTCACCCAGTGAAGGCATCAGGGAAAGTGAGGCAATACCTGTATTGATCATATAGAACAGGAATGCAATCTCACACAGCAGTATGGCAATTCCCTTGACGATCTGCTTTCTGACGATCATGCCAAGTCCCATGACCACTGCCGACAGTTTTGTATACAGATCACCGTAACGTATTGCGTTCCTGACATTTATCTGTCTGTTTTCCATTTAATCACCTCCCACCGGATCAAGGAAAGATAACTGCAGCCGGCCTTACCGGACCGGCCGCAGTTATTCACAGAGATAATGTTTTAGTTGACAGCGGACGTATTCATCGTCTCGTTCATGGATTCCGTCTTTTCAGCCGCATTGTCATGTGTAACAGTGCCGGCCACCAGTTCTTCACCCATGGACTGTGCAGGTGTCCAGTAGTTGCTCATATCGGCATGCAGAGGCTGAACGATGGAAGCATAGCTCATCGTATCCATCTGTGCCTTGGCAAGAGCATCATCACCTACGCTGATGGACTCATCTGTCGGGATAATGTTACGGATATCGTAATGAGACTGCTGAGCATCTGTGCCGCCAAGGTATGCCGCAAGTGCTACAGCAACTTCCGGATGGCTCTGGTAGAGAGCTGTTGTCGGGTTGACACCGATTGCCTTTGAACCGGCAAATGCCTTCATCTGCTTAGCCTCACCATTCAGTGTATAGGAAGGAGCAGCAGCGATACCAAGGTTGTCACCATAGGCATCAAGAGCTTTCTGATAGTCCCATGTACCGGAGAAGAATGCATCAATGTCATTGCCTGTAGAAACATCACCGTTGACGAAGTTAGGATTTGCGACCAGATCAACCAGGTAGTTGGTTACTGCCACAGCCTTATCACCGCCGAAGTCGATTCCTGCTGCCGCATTGCCGCCGTCTGCACCAAACAGTGTGCATCCGTTAGCAACATAGAATGCTGCAATATACCAGGAGTTGCTTAACGGGAAGGCTACCTTGCCCTTTGTCAGCATCGTATCCAGATTCTTCGCATCTTCCTCTGTAAAGACACTCTTGTCATAGTACATGAACCATGTATTGGCTGTGAACGGAACACCGTATACAGAGCCATCATAGCTGACTGTGTTGACAGTTGTCTCGGAATTCTTTGCCTTGATGCCATCCAGTGTGGAACCGCCGAATTCAGCGATCGCACCGGACTTCAGCAGATCGGGGATCTGGTCATTTGCAAACATGTATACGTCTGCACCGGAAGCAGGGTCGTTGGCAAGATTCGTCTTGGCATCGCCTTCGGAACATACACCGTATTTGAATGTGAGTTTCCACTCAGGATGTGCAGCCGCGAAGTTGTCGCACTGTGTCTGCAGCCACTTCTGGTTATCATCAGACTGATCTTCCTGAGGTCCCCAGACAGTGACTGTGATCTCTTCATCAGCCGGCTTGTCACCGCCGCCGCTCGGAGCTGCACTGCCGCCTCCGCCTGTACTGCCGCCTGAGCAGCCTGCCAGCAGGGCAATACTTAACGCGCCTGCCAATAATTTCTTTGCGTTCATCATTTCTTTTCCTCCTATATGCTTATCGATAGTTTCATAACTACGATGACGCCTTACTTATACTCAAGATTCAGACCGTCGGTATCGAACATGTGGATCACATCTTCGCCGAAAGTGAATCTGATCGTCGAACCGATACTCAGGGAACGTCCCTTCAGTTCCAGTGTCGGTACGATGATAATACTGTCTCTGCCGAGAGTATTGATATGCAGATGGACCGAAGAACCCATCATCTCACTGACATCGATCGTTCCTTCGATCATTGCACTCTCCCTGCCGTTCAGTGAGATATGCTCGGGACGTACACCGACCGTGATATCCTGCGGCTGTGTATTCCTCTGCTTCAGGTTCTGCTGTTTCTCTTCCGAGACCTCGATGACAGCGTCTCCAACCTTGACCGCATATCTGCCGCTGTCAGTGATGATCAGCTTTCCGCTGTAGAAGTTCATCTGCGGCATGCCGATGAAGCCTGCCACGAACTGGTTGACCGGCTGATCAAACACCTCCTGGGGAGTACCGATCTGCTGGATCTCACCATCCTTCATGATGACGATACGGTCACCGAGCGTCATGGCTTCGGTCTGATCGTGTGTGACATACATGAATGTGGAATTGATCTTCTGTCTCAGCTTGATGATCTCTGCTCTCATCTGGTTCCTCAGTTTGGCATCCAGATTGGACAGCGGCTCATCCATCAGCAGCAGTTTGGGATCTCTGACGATTGCACGTCCGATCGCCACACGCTGTCTCTGACCGCCGGAGAGTGCCTTCGGTTTACGGTCCAGATACTCAGTGATACCCAGGATCTCGGCAGCTTCTTCTACTCTTCTGCGTCTTTCATCCTTGGGTATATTTCTCAGTTCCAGCGGAAACTCCATGTTCTGTCTGACCGACATATGCGGATACAGAGCATAGTTCTGGAAGACCATGGCAATGTCTCTGTCTTTTGGTTCGATATCATTCATCAGCTTGCCGTCAATATACAGCTCGCCTCTGGTGATATCTTCAAGACCGGCAACCATTCTCAGTGTCGTTGACTTACCGCATCCGGAAGGTCCGACGAGAACGATAAACTCTCTGTCCTTCACTTCCAGATTGAAATCGTCGACAGCGACAACTCCCTCTTCGGTGATCTTCAGATTATTCGTCCGATGCGGTTTTTCATCACCCTTCTTTTTCTTCTTTG
>CADBMY010000333.1 GCA_902795905.1 uncultured Erysipelotrichaceae bacterium | reverse complement strand
TGCGGTATGGAAGAATGACTGACAGTACACCGGAAACAGGAGACCGTATCGGAAGATACGGTCTTTTTGTGTGCTATACTTTCAGCAATGAAACATTCTCTCTGGTACATCCTGCTGCGGGCAAAGCTGGTGCGCTTACTGTCTCCCGGTCATCCTGCGGATGATATTCTTTTTCTTGACTATGACGGGGTAATCAACACAGACTACACGATCACGGAGGGGGCGATCCTCTCGCGGGAGTGTCTCGGGAATGTAAGCAGACTGTGCCTGCGGTTCGGGCTGAAGATCGTTGTGTCGAGTTCCTGGCGCAGCGACCCTGATCATCGTGAATATCTGTATGATTACGGACTGGATCCTTCGGTCGTCATCCTCGGGAAGACAAAGGAGCTGAATACTTCCCGGGCTGAAGAGATCAGGCAGTATCTGTATGATCATGTATATATCAACAGGTTTATCATCCTCGATGATAATGAGATCGAGGGCTTTGAAAGGTATCAGGTCAAAACAGATTTTGAACAGGGATTTGATACGGAGAAATATGAAGAAGCAGTCAGGATGCTGACGAAGTAAAGAAGGCAGAACGCTGTATGCATGATACAGAGTTTTAATATACACATAAAGCAATAATAAATTAATGAAAAACGATAAATAATTGTTGACAATGATATATAACGGTGTAATATGTAATTAACGATAAACGTTAAATATAAAACGTTTAAGATAAAGGAGAAAAAAGATGAACAAGGAAAAGATGATGAAGACTGCGAAAGGTCTGTATACTGCTGCCGGTATCGGGCAGGGATTCATGATCGCCGGAATGATCGTTGTTGTACTGGCGGCTGTGATGGTATTTGTCGGTCTGGAAGATTTTGCGGTCAGCTCGACCAGTGTTGAGATCGGAGATCTCACGGTATACCTGACCGAGGAGTATGCCGGCAAATTTGAGATGAGCTCATCCAAACTGCTGGTGCTTCTGGCAACGGCACTGGTGACGATCGCTGTCGTCTGGTACGGACTGAAGATCGCCAAGGACATCCTGCGGCCGATGCGTGATGGCAATCCGTTTACGGTCTCTGTCAGTAAGAAGATCAGAAGTCTTGCCAGGCTTGAACTGATCGGAGGCATCCTGACGATTGCATTACAGAGTATTACTTCCTACCAGATGGCCTCTGATCTGGATGTGCTTGCACTGTTCAGGGAGGGTGTCGTAGACCATATTCGGATTACGAGTTCATTTGATGTGAACTTCATCTTCATTGCCTTTATTCTCTACCTGCTGTCTTACGTATTCAAATACGGTGAAGAACTGCAGCAGCTCTCGGATGAGACCCTGTAGGTGAACCATGGGTAAGATCATACTGAGACTTGACAGGGTCATGGCTGACCGCAAGATCAGTTTGAAGGACCTGTCGGAAAGAGTAGGGGTATCCAACGTGAATCTCTCCAAGATGAAGACGGGCAAGATCAGTGCAATCAGGTTTTCTACCCTGGAAGCGATCTGTGATGTGCTGCAGTGTCAGCCCGGCGATCTGCTGGAGTATGTTCCGGACAGCGAAGAATAAGCAAGAAAAAAGCTTCGGTATCAGTACTGAAGCTTTTTATGACCATGGCATCCCCGAGAGGATTTGAACCTCCGGCCTACCGCTTAGGAGGCGGTCGCTCTATCCAGCTGAGCTACGGGGACATTACATATAGATTCTATGTCAACGGGGTAAGAAGCGCAAGGAAAAAAGTGTACGCACTGCTGAGCATAATGCGCTATGATGAACGTGATGAAAAAGCGTATGACACCACAATTCAGCAGTGAACCGCAGGCAGTTTCCTTTAATGATGATCTGCGTGAATACCGGCTTGAGGGAATGGCTTTCGGCAGGGAAACATGTACGCGTGATCTCGCCGGCAAGGAGTTCTATGAGTGCACATTTACGGATGTGACATTCACCGGCAGGATGCGCGGGTGTGTCTTTGCGGATGCGGTATTCTCACATTGTGATCTCTCGAATACGGATCTCAGAGAAGCGGTGTTCAGGCGGGTGATCTTTGATCACTGCCGGCTCATGGGCACTGACTGCACGGAGAGCAGGTTTGAGGATACAGCGTTTGTCTCATGTCAGTGCATGTATGCGGGCTTTGGCGGTTCACACTGGCAGCGTACACTGCTGGAAGACAGCAGTCTGCGGGAAGTATCGTT
>CADBMY010000332.1 GCA_902795905.1 uncultured Erysipelotrichaceae bacterium | reverse complement strand
CGGTGCAGACCGCAGCTACGTGGGATCCGGAGATCAATACAGCGGTCCGTACGTATACCAGCTTCCCTATCTGACCGCAGGCGAGACATACTATATTGTCATTCAAATCGGGGATGAAGGGACCGCTTCCTTTGA
Organism: uncultured Erysipelotrichaceae bacterium; assembly: GCA_902795905.1. GTDB lineage: Bacteria > Bacillota_I > Bacilli_A > Erysipelotrichales > Erysipelotrichaceae > Bulleidia. Next base: position 4,632 of record CADBMY010000332.1, on the reverse strand, counting down.
GCTTTGCTGGGATAACCATCTTCGGGCGCATCCGGCAGACGATGCCTGGGAGACGCTAGTTCCCTATGGCGAGAGCGCGGTGCTGCGCGTCACGGCAGACGGGGCAGACCTCAGCAATCTGAGCTATGAGTGGCGTGATGGAGAAGGCAACACGATAGCAGGTCAGACGGCTGATACCCTGACAACTGCGGCCATCACAGGCAGAACGTCATATTATTGTGTTGTGACGGATCAGTATGGCAATACAGCATCCGCAAACTTCCAAGTTGGTATTGATAACGCCCTGACCGCGACAGCGGCCGATGGAATCACCGAGCTCAAGCTGCCGATGGGGGCGACATTCACTCTCTCGGTGAACGTCACGGCGCTCAATACGGAGGGGATGACATATCGCTGGGCAAAATGGGGCGATGGTATTGAGTATACCGAGCTGACAGAGACCGGCACAAGCCTGACCGATACCGTAAGCGGAAGACTGTATTACCAGTTTATGGTTCAGGATCAGTATGAGAACCATAATTATGTCATGTTCCAGATCTCTGTCGACAACCAGCTTCAGGCATGGGTCGAGGGAACGGACGGCAGCGATTCTCAGAATTTCTATCTCGAACCCGGCGAGACGGCCACAATGAAAGCGGCGGTCAGCGCGACGCAGAGTGAGAACATGAGCTATCGCTGGAGCTGGGAAGTCTACTATACGAACGGCCGTGTGGAAACGGATTCCATCTCCGGTTCCCTGCAGATGACGAGCATGGAGATGCTGGAGGCAGTAGACTATGTCCACTATATGTTCCAGGTTCAGGATACTTATCGCAACTATGCAACGGTCCATTACTGGCTTAAGCCTTTCACCGTCAACTGCGGCGTCAACGGTGATAACGTCACCTGGAGCTTTGATGAGAGCACCGGCGTCCTGACCTTCTCCGGGACCGGCGAGATGGCTGACAACATGGGCGCCTGGGAGATGTATAAAGACCGCATCACGACGGTCGTCTTCACAGAAGGCGTTACCGGCGTCGGCGCGGAAACCTTCAGCAGCCTGACCGGCATCACCAGCGTGACCCTGCCGCAGGGTCTTGAACGGATTGGGAGCAATGCCTTCAGCAACACGAACGTCACAAACGTCACCATTCCGAACAGCGTCACGAATGTGGAATACGGTGCGTTTGAAAACTGTATCTATCTGACACAAGTGACGCTTCCGCAGAATCTGGAATCCATCGGTGCCTATGCCTTCAGCGGTACGGGCCTTACCGGGGTGACCCTGCCGGAGGGCGTGCGGAGCATCTCCTATTCCAGCTTTGAAGGCTGCACTGCTCTGACGGATGTCACACTGCCAAGCAGCCTGGAAGAGATCGGAAACACGACCTTTGCCCGTTCCGGTCTGACGAGCATCACGATTCCCGACAATGTGCGGACCATTGAGTATTCGAGCTTTGAGGGCTGTGCCAGCCTGAGCGATGTCAATCTGCCGGCCAATCTGGAGGAGATCGGCGAGAGGGCCTTCGCGGACAACACGAGCCTGACCGAGATCACGATCCCGGTCTCGACCGCCAGAATCCTACCCCACGCGTTTTCCGGCTGTGTGAACCTCTCGAAGGTTTATTACGACGGCACCCAGGAGCAGTGGAACGCCATCGAGATCGGCGAGGACAACGCACCGCTTGTAAACGCCCAGCTGATCCTGGGAAGCCAGCCCCAGCCCGCGGAGAACAGCATCGAGGTCGAAGAAATCGATATGGATGACGAGGGCACGGTGACGGCAACCCTGCGCATCAGCACGATGGAGGACTTCGCGAACAGCTGGTATACCTACGGTGTTCGTATCAGCACCCGCAGCGATTTCAGCGCTGATGAAAACAGCTATAATTGCGAGTATTCTTACATTCCGTGCAGAGATATCCACAGCAATGATACAGTCAGCTTTACGCTTCCTGATATGTACCTGGTCCCCGGCGTTACCTATTATCTCCGTGGTATATTGCTGACCGGAACAGTCAGTGAGCAACAGACTTACTTTGAGACGGATACACTTCAAGTAGCAGCCGAGGGCGTTGAGATAAAGTCATTTGTGGCACCCGGCGACAACACGGATTACACTGCGCTTTACAGTGATAACAGAGTAGTGTTGCCCAATGGCGAATTCTCCAGATTCCTCTTTACTGCGCCAAGTGATGGAAAGTATCACATAGTGGGTAAAGCCAATATCGTTCAGGTTCATGCGAGCAATGGCTTTGAGGTTTTGAATCGGAACGGAGGCAGCCCAGAATTTGACTTCGAATTCTCTGCGCCTGAAGGGGAAACCTTCTACCTCAGGGTTGCCTCTTTCACCGAGGATGGTTACATCCAAATCGGACAGAGAGCAGCCGCAGATGTGACCAGCGTGGAACTTACGAACGTCAGCTCCGATGACGACGGCACGGTGACGGCGACCCTGCGTATCAGCACGACGGCGGAGTTTGCATCCGAAGAATATACGTATGGCGTGAAGGTCAGCAATCGGGCAGACTTCTCTTCCGATGAGACCTCGGCTTATGGCCAGTTTAACGGGCCAATGGTGACGGACCCGTACAACAATGAGCAGGTCGAAGTGAATATTTACGGCGGCGGAAGCATGCTGATTCCCGGTGTGACCTACTATGCCAGAGGTATTCTGATGGCCGATAATGGCAGCGGCATGGATGTCCTCTTGGAAGGGGAAGAGACCATCGCTTTCACTGCTCCCGGAAGTGACGCGGATTTCACGCCCATCGCACTGAACGATACAGGAACGATTGAACCGTACAGTGGCATTCAAGCGCTCTTTACCGCGACAGAGGCCGGACTTTATGCCGTTTCCGGTAATGTTGACAGCTTTCAGGTATATCGCGCCAACGGAGACAAAGTGGTTGATGTGTATCGAGACAACAGAGACGTCAGTACCATCAGCGCTGTATTCTTTGCACAGGCCGGAGAGAAGATCTACATCTACTCCAATATCTGGACCGATAACCAAGGAACCATCCGCTTTGCAGCTGCAGCAGACTCAGTGCCCGCATTAAACCTGAATACGCCGACACCGGTTTTAAATAAGGAAACCGCTCGCTTTACCGCAGAGACAGCCGGTTACTATCAGATCTCCTTCAGCGAAGGTCAGCGTTACAGCCTGAGCCGGCTGGATCCGGAGACAGGGAATAAGACCAGCTATCCGGGCAGCTTCACAGTCTACCTGAACGCAGGGGAGACTGTCTTTGCCATGCCGGATTACAACCCGTCATGGGGTACGATGAGCCTCGTTGTAAACCAGATTATATCGCCTGACGCGAACAGTGTCGCGGTAGCGGCAGCCTTTGATGTGAGCAACTATGGCGCCAGCTATGCCTTCACCTACAGTGTAAGGCCGGAGATTGCCGAGCACGGCTACAGAGTCGGTATTGCCACGGCCAGGGATGAAGACTTCACCGAGACGACAGGATACCAAACCTTTATCAACGGTAACAGCATCGCCAACGGAACTGTCCAGACCATCCGGTTTAACGGTTATTTCCCCGGCCAGACTCTGTGGTACAAGGCGGTTTTGATCGATAACAGTGATGGCAGCGTTGTTGCGGAAGGCAGCGAGATCCGCCAGCTGCAGATCCAGGCGGGTCTGAGCGGATTTACAAAGCTGACAAAAGATACTCCGCAAACCTACAGCGCCAGCAATGGAGTGGGCCTCTTCTACTATGAAGCCACCGAAAATGAAATGCTTGCCATTCAGGCAGACAACATCAATGAGCTCCACTATTCCATTCCGGACGGTAACCGTGACAGCGCTGGCGGCCGTTATCAGGAGGACCGCCTTCTGGGCGTGTGGGTGGAAGCCGGACAGACTCTCTATCTCCACACCTTCTTTAACGGAAGCGACAGCAGCAGCCGCAGTATTGTCATCACGGATGCGCTGGACGTCCTGCCTGCTCTGAACGAGGGCGGAAGCCTGACCGTATCGCCCGATACCGTCAAGCTGTTCTCCTATACGGCAGAGCACAGCGGTCTGCACCGCTTTACACTCGATCGCGAGGAGTATCGCATCTGGTGTGTCGGGAAAGACAATGCGCTCCATGCGGTAGAGAACCCGTTCAGCGTGCAGCTGGACGAGGGAGACACGATCTGGATCCGTGTGTTCCCCAACTACGGAAATGCGCCGGCGGCAACGCTCAGCGCCGAGTGGATCGACAGCGATGCCCTTGTCAGCGAACTGAAGGCGGCAATCAGCGATCCGAACCGGAACAGTTTCAGCCTCAGCAATCTGGGCGGCGTTACTCTGAATGAGAACCTGACCATCCCGGCGGGCTTCTATGTGTATTACAACGGAACTGAGCTGATTATCCCGAGCGGTGTGACGTTTGAGGTTCAGGGCAGCCTGGAGGGCGACAGCCTGACCGTGAGCGGCGAGGTCGTCGTCAACGGAAGCGACGGCGACAATGTCCTGGCTGCCAGGGAGAACATTGCCTTTGACACGGCCGGCGGCGGTATGCTGCGGGTCCGGAATCCGTACGCCTTTGTCGAGCTGGACGGCGGAAGCAGCAGCAGAAATTACAGCAATTACTTCAGCGGCATCGTCCCGCATCTGGATCTGGCTGACGGCGCGAGCGTCATCTTCGGCTACGGCGT
>CADBMY010000331.1 GCA_902795905.1 uncultured Erysipelotrichaceae bacterium | reverse complement strand
CTGATCAGTTCCTCACTGTTTCTGCCCTTGCGCAGGTGCAGTATGTCCCTGATCTTCTGCAGCTGTTTTGTCCTGTACTGCAGATATGTATCGGAAGCTTCTCTCATCAGTAAGGGACCGAGAAAGATCTCTTCTTCACTGTAGGCACCGTACTCATCTGCTGTAAACATGACGATCTCATATACATGCGCCCTGTCCCTGACGATCTTCTCTGCGAGAATCCGGTAACCGTGATCAGCGATCCACTGCCGCAGATACGGCACATCATCATTGACCTGCACGATGATCTCCCGAAACTGCGTCAGCTTTGCGGGGTCACGTTCGAGGATCTCACAGGCAGTATGTACACCCATACCGCATATGCATACGACATCCGCATCCGCCGGCACATGATCCAGCCCGTCAGACAGGATCGCCGTGACCTTGTCTTCAAGCCCGCTGCGGCGGATATTGTTTACCGCTGCGGATAATGGTCCCGGTGCGATATCACACGCATAAGCCTTCGGGCATTTGCCCGTTTCCGTCAGCAGGATCGGCAGATACCCATGATCGGTACCGATATCGGCAGGGATCCTGCCCTCTTTTACGAGATCGGCAGCCGCCTGTATGCGGATATTCATCAGCGGTCAAAGAAATCCTTCAGACGCTTGGAACGGGTCGGATGCTTCAGTTTACGCAGAGCCTTGGCTTCGATCTGACGAATACGCGCTCTGGTAACATTGAACGCCTTGCCGACCTCTTCCAGCGTACGTGTCCGGCCGTCATAGAGACCGAAACGCAGACGCAGTACCTTTTCCTCACGTTCAGTCAGACCGCTCAGGACATTGTTGATCTCGTCCTTCAGCAACTGATTGTTTGCATACTGATCCGGGCTCATCGCATCCTTGTCCTCAATGAAGTCACCGAGGTGTGAATCATCCTCCTCACCGATCGGGGTCTCCAGAGATACCGGTTCCAGAGCGATCTTCTGGATCTCTCTTACCTTTTCCGGGGAGATGCCGTCCATGCGGGCAGAGATCTCTTCGGCTGTCGGATCACGTCCGAGTTCCTGTACGAGCTGACGCTGGATCCTTGTCAGTTTATTGATGGTCTCGACCATATGTACCGGAATACGGATGGTTCTTGCCTGGTCAGCGATCGCTCTTGTGATCGCCTGACGAATCCACCATGTCGCATAGGTACTGAACTTGAAGCCCTTGGTATAATCAAATTTCTCCACGGCTTTGACAAGACCCATATTACCCTCCTGGATCAGATCCAGAAACAGCATGCCTCTGCCGACATACTTCTTGGCAATCGAAACAACAAGACGCAGGTTGCTGGAGATCAGGATATTCTTCGCTTCCTCATCTCCCTGTTCGATACGCTTGGCGATCTCCGGTTCATCCTCCGGTCTCAGCAGAGGCACTCTGCCGATCTCCTTCAGATACATCTTGACCGGATCATTGAGCTGTACACCGCTGCCGCTGCCGGCATAGATATTGTTGATAAACGCCGTCGGATTGGATGTTGTCTCGACATCATCTTCAAGACTGTCTTCATCATCTTCAAGATCACCGTCATCATCACTGATCAGGTCGATATCCTCATCATCCAGACCTTCGATATCTTCATCTTCCGATACATGGATGCCCTGTTCTGCCAGCCAGTCATAGAGATCTACCATATCCTGATCACTGAGATCCAGATGATCCAGAGCACTCATGACATCCTTCTGGTACAGGACCTTGTCATTTTCATAGACCGTACGGAACTCCTCTCTGAGTTCCTCCAGTGTCTTTACTTCCTTGTTTTTACCGTCGTATTTGTAGATATCGATCTGTGTATGCTGTCTCTTCTCACCGTGATATTCAGCTTCCTTCGGCTCTTCTTTCTTCACCGGCTCCGGCTTGGGCAGAACCGATGCATAGATCTTCTCAAGCTTATCCTCGGAGGGAATACTGGGCTTTGCCTGCTTGGCTTTGGCTGCCTTCAGACCATCTTTTGTCTTTTTGAGCTCGTATGCCGAATAACGCGGAATGATGTACTGAAGGTATGCCTCATTCTCTGCTTCCATGCGGATACGGCGGATCTTCTGCTTTGCCGCAAACACATCCGTTGCTTTTCCGTATACCGGTTTCGGTGTCTTTTTACTCTTCCTGGTTGTCGTCATCGATATACCTCCTTAAGTCTTTCAGACATTCCTGATACTGATTCAGCAGTACCTGTGCATTCTCATCACTCAGAGGATTCTGCAATGCCTGTCTGAAAGCATTGGCCTGTACCGTCTTCGCCCTGATCTGAACCTTGCGAACCGCTCCGTCGAAGATCTTTTCCTCAAAAGGAATACTGTAAGCCCAGTGTTCTGTCAGCTTGATCAGCAGTTTTCTTATTTCTTCGTTCGAAGTTTCGTCGATCAGTATACTGGGTTCGGCGGTACCCCTGGTACGATATGCATCAACGATCATCATTGATGCTGCATGTTTTATTTTATCAGTTAAATATCCAAGTTTCTCTACAAATCTGTGCGCAGCTGAGGAATTTGCCAGCATCATTGCCAGAATGATATCCTCGGCTTCCTCAAAACCATCAGGTGCTTTGGCAGCGGCTGCCGGTTTGTGCGGTGCCGGTGTGTAGGCCGGTGTCTTCGGCTGATATTCCAGCCGGAACCCGCTGATCCGCGACAGTTCTTCCGTAAAGTGTTTCTTGTCGAATTCGTCTTCCAGTCCGGCGATCTCTGCCTCCACCTTCTGCACGAATTCCTTACGTGATGTATAGTTGTCAAAATCGGTCTGTTTCTGCAGCCACTGCATGACAAATTCGATCCATGTCAGCTGCTTCGCTGTCAGCTTCTGCAGACCTTCCCTGCCCTGTTCGCGCACGATCTCATCCGGATCCTTGCCGGTATCGTTGGCGATCACAGCAATATCACAGCCTGCCTTCTTTGCCATCTGCCCGGCTCTGTACGTCGCTGCCTGACCGGCATTGTCACCGTCATAGCAGAAGATGATCCTGCGGGCAAGACTCTTGAGCTGCGAGATCTGATGCTCCGTGCAGGATGTACCAAGCGTACAGACACAGTTGTCGATGCCGGCTCTGGCAAAAGCGATGACATCGGTAACACCTTCAGTCACAAAGACACAGCCTTCTCTTCTCGCCGAATCTCTGGCCCGGTGATAGTTATAGACGATATCGCTCTTATGAAAGACATCGGTATCGGTCGTATTGATATATTTGGAAGGATTGGCAGGATCGATCGTACGGGCGGAGAAGCCGATCGGATGCCCGCTACGGTCATGGATCGGGAATGTGATCCTCCCCGAAAACACATCCTGGATACCGCTCTGGCTGGTCCTGACGACATTGGCATCGACCATGTCCTGTTCGTTATATCCCTTGGCTTTCAGGAAGTGATACAGTGCTTCCCGGCCGGGATTATAGCCGATCTGGAACTTCTCCCGGATATCCTGGTTCAGTCCCCTGTCTTCAAGATACTGCTTTTCCAGTGCCGCATCGCCTGTATTCAGCGCATACATGGACCAGCGGATCGTCTCATCCAGGATCCTGTATAAGGCTTCCTTATGCGGATCCTCCGGCTTCTTCTCTGCCTCCGGTTCAATGCTCAGCGGATAGCCGATCAGGCCGGCAACCCGTGATACTGCCTCCGGGAAAGAGATATTCTCATATCTCTGCACAAAGCCGAAGACATTGCCGCCGGCACCGCACACGAAGCACTTGAAGATCTGCCTGTCGGGAGAGATCGACATCGACGGTGAGTGGTCATCATGAAACGGGCAAAGGGCAACGTAAGATTTGCCCTTTCTCTGTACCTGCAGATAGCGGCCGATGATATCCACGATATCTGCTTTGGCACGTATATTGTCAATATCCCGGTCACTGATCCTGCTCATGTATCTCCTTAGAATTTGATCGCGTCTTTGATCATCTGCTTCGCTGCTTCGACCGTTACCCGATCCTGTTTCATCGAATCTCTGTAACGGACAGTCACGGTATGATCTTCCAGCGTCTGTTCATCGACAGTGATGCAGAACGGAGTACCGATCTCATCCTGACGGCGGTAGCGCTTGCCGATGGAACCGGACTCGTCATACTCACAGCTGAACTCCTTGCTGAACTCTGCTCTGATCGCTCTGGCTGTCTCGCCATGGCTCTTTCTCAGCGGCAGTACAGCAGCCTTGACCGGCGCCAGTACAGGACTGAAATGCATAACTGTACGCACATCACCGTTCTCCAGCGTCTCTTCATCATATGCTTCCGTAAAGAACATCAGGAACAGTCTTTCAACACCGACAGCCGGTTCCACACAGTACGGAATATACTTCTCGTTGGTCTGCGGATCCATATATGTCATATCCTTGCCTGATGTATTCTGGTGCTGCGTCAGGTCATAATCCGTACGGTTGGCAATACCCCAGAGTTCACCCCATCCCCACGGGAACAGGTATTCGATATCACTTGTTGCCTTGGAATAGAAGCTGAGTTCTTCCTTGGCATGATCACGGAAATGCAGATTCTCAGGATTGCCGCCGAGACTCAGGATCCAGTCCATGCAGAACTGTTTCCAGTATGCATACCAGTCATCATCGGTTCCGGGCTTGCAGAAGAACTCCATCTCCATCTGTTCAAACTCTCTGGTACGGAAGATGAAGTTGCCGGGTGTGATCTCATTGCGGAACGATTTACCGATCTGCCCGATACCAAACGGTACCTTCTTACGGTATGCTCTCTGTACATTCTTGAAGTCTACAAACATACCCTGCGCTGTCTCCGGACGTAGATAGATCGCATCCTTATCATCTTCAACAATGCCCTGGAATGTCTTGAACATCAGATTGAACTGACGGATCGGTGTGAAATCATGTGAACCGCAGTTCGGACAAGCAACATGATTATCGCGGATATAGGTCTCCATCTCCTCTTTTGTCCATCCCTCACCGGTCACTTCACCGTGGGAGAACTCTTCGATCAGGTGGTCAGCTCTGTGTCTTGTCTTACAGTTGCGGCAGTCCATCAGGGGATCGGAGAAGCTCTTCAGATGACCGCTGGCTTCCCATACCTTCGGATTCATCAGGATCGCAGCCTGGATCTCCACGTTGTTGGGATCTTCCTGGATGAACTTCTTCTGCCAGGCTCTTTTGATATTATCCTTCAGTGCCACACCGAGAGGCCCGAAGTCCCATGTATTGCTTAAACCGCCGTAGATCTCCGAGCCCTGAAAAACAAAGCCCGTGTCCTTGGCGTGTGCGACGATCTTATCAAATGTCTTTTCCATAACTGCCTCCCGTTATTATATATGTCTGAATAATTAATATATCACAAATCTGTGTTTTATTCAATGGAGCCCATCCTCTTGAACAGGTCATACGACCGCAGTTTCATCCCTGCATGCAGACGGAAAAAGTCCGCCAGTATATCGATATCATTCCAGGCATCCGTGACCGTCTCTGCCAGGATATCATAGTGCTCGAGGCCTGCCTTGTTCAGCAGCCGGAACTGCCGCAGGGCTTCCACAGGATATGCCGGCACCGACAGAGCCGCCGCATGTTCCTGACAGAGGAAGCCGCCTTCTTCCGCACTCAGCGCTGTGACCTGCGTCTTCTCACATATCACGCAGCCATCCACCTCCGGTCCCATGCCTGCCCGGTTCAGCGCACTTGCCATGAATACCGCTGTAATGATATCCGT
>CADBMY010000330.1 GCA_902795905.1 uncultured Erysipelotrichaceae bacterium | reverse complement strand
GCAGCTTCTTCCGCAGGCTCAGATGTCTTTTCATCCTTGAACAGAACCAGTGTCAGGAAGAAGGACAGACCGATACTTAAGGCTGCACAGATCGCACCCCAGATCACACCGCGGAACGGAGATTCACCGCCGATAAAGGTGATCAGTGACATCAGCGAAGGTGAACCACCCATCGAGTAAGCCTTGACACCGCTGAGACCGGCAAGCAGTCCGCTGGCACCGGCACCGATGACAGCCGCAATCATGGGTTTGACAAAACGCATGTTGATACCGTACATGGCAGGTTCCGTAACACCGGCAACAAGTGCTGAGATACCGCAGGCAATACCTTCGGACCGTGTCTCAATATCCTTGGTCTTAGCAGCCACACCCAGGGAAGCACCGCCCTGTGCAAGGTTGGAACAGAACATCGTGACAAGAACAGCTACATCATAGCCAAGTGTACTCATACTGACGGTAAACAGAGGCATCAGCGCATAGTGCATACCGGTCATGACGATAAACGGCATCAGGGCCGAAAGGATACCTACTGTCAGCCAGGGAACTGCTGTGTACAGCTTTGTGATCACTGCTGCAAGCCCGTTACCGATAACCGCGCCGAGAGGTCCAAGGACAACGACAACGACCGGTGTACAGATCAGCAGGAAGATCATCGGCTTCAGGAAGGCCTTCAGAACATTTGGTGATACTCTGTCAGCAAAATCTTCTGCCCAGCCCATGACAGGAGTCATCAGCAGCATCGGCAGTACCGAAGACGTATATGTCGCACTGATCACAGGCAGGAAGCCAAACAGATATGTGCAGGGCTGACCAAGGAATGTACCGTAAACGATACCTTCCACACCGCCTGCCATCAGAGAGACCATATTCGGATAGACAAGAGCTGCACCGATGACCATATACAGCGGAATGCTGTGTCCGGTCTTCTTCGCAATACCCCAGCCTAACAGAATAGGCATGAAGTAGAAGAACGAGTCAGCCATCGAGAACAGAATCGTATATGTAGGCCCTGTTGTACTGAGAACACCGATCGATGTCAGCAGTGTCAGCAGAACCTTGACCATTCCGGTTCCGAGCATAGCCGGCAGCAGCGGTGTCAGACACCCTGCCACGAAGCCGAACAGACGCTGGATCGGATTGCCTTCTGCCTTTACGGGAGCCGCGGAATCTTCCGAGAAGTTTCCGAGTTTCTTGAATTCCTTGAACAGGCTTGCGACTTCATTGCCGATAACGACCTGATACTGTCCGCCCTGTTTAATTACACTCTTTACGCCTTTGATTGCCTTAACTGCATCATCATTAGCTTTCGATTCATCCTTGAGGATCAGACGAAGACGTGTCATACAATGCGTTGCCGAAGCAATATTGTCCGCACCGCCGACACCTTCAACGATCTTCTTAGACGTTGAAACATAGTCCATTGCCATATGTACCCCTCCTGTAATTCTAAGTTTATGGTATAAGCCTATATGTGCGTATGTTTTACTATCAACACTATTTAGTGTGCAAGCAACACTGTCCGTAAAAGTCTTATATTTACAGAAAAAAAATCACTGTCCGGCAGTGATCTTTCCTGTTTATATTGTGTCAGTCTGCGTTTGTTTCAGCTTTCTCTTCAAAGTCACGCAGTCCGGCGGTCTTCGTTACCGGCAGGGAGAAAATGATACCGTGCCCTTCACTGTCAAGACCTGCAGTCGTATAGATCGATTTCATCACATCATCCTTGATCTCTGCAGGCACCAGGATCATGATGACCTCTTTCTCCGGCTGGATCGTAATATTGAACACTTCTTCGGCTTCCAGGCTTCCGGCTCCGTGTCCCTTCATGATCGTACCGCCGGTAGCTCCCGCCTTTCTTGCGGCATACATTACCGTATCCACAAAACCTGTATTGATGATGCAGAAGATCACTTCATATTTCTTTTCTTTGTCTGCCATTTTACCTTACCATCCTTGGATCATTGCTTAAGAATCCGTAACTGAGTTTACCGATCACGCTGGAGAGCGGAACCGCAAACGAAATACCTGTATCATCGTTAACCGTGTGGAAGCGTTCTTCAAGTGCCTCCATGATCGTATTCAGCTTGTCTTCGCGTACAACGCTGAATACTATACTGCGCCTGGCTTCCTTAAGCCCGAGGAACTCCACCAGATTGGTCTCGGCAGTTCCCGTACCGACGATACTCATCTGCAGATTAGCGCCGAAGGTCCGGATAAAGTCCGCAAAGAATGTTCCCTTTCCCTTGGGGACGACCGTGATCAGCAGCATCAGTTTTACCGGGGCTGTATTGCCGGCATGTTTCACTGTTTTGTCAGCCATATACTGTATTCCTTCTAATCAAAATAGATGATCTGCGCATCATCCGCAGAAAGGATCTTCCTGACTGCAGATTTCTCTCTCATGATCCGGGCTGCCACACTGCGGAAGCCAAGTGACTGGATCGTGATCAGCGGTGTCATCGCAACCATGGAAACAACACCGAAGGCATAATCCATGATCGCATCTGCACCTCTCAAGGCTACACATGCCCCGATCGCCATCGGCAGAATGAAGCTGCTGGTCAGCGGACCGCTGGCAACACCGCCGGAGTCAAACGCAATCGCTGTATAGATCTTCGGCACAAAGAACGAAAGACCAAGTGACAGCAGGTAACCCGGAATCAGGTAATACAGCAGTGAGAAGCCGTAGATCAGACGGACGATCGACAGTCCGATGGAAACACCTACACCCAGGGACAGCGCAAGCATCATCTGCCGGCGGGTAACCTGCCCGTTCGTAACTTCCTCGACCTGCTGATTCAGTACATGAACAGCGGGCTCCGCAAGGACAACGACCATACCGATGATAAAGGCAAAGGCCAGAAGCATCTGCGGATGCTGAGAGCCCATCGTCATTCCCAGTTTATAACCTACCGGCATGAAGCCGATGGTAACCGACATCAGGAAGACCACCAGTCCGACAAACGCAAATCCGATGCCAAAGGCGATCTGGATCAGTCTGCCGACCGGAAGATGCAGGATCATCTTCTGCAGTACAGCAAAGAAAGCCAGCATCAATAACAGTGACTTGGCAACATCCCAGGCTGTCTCCCCAAGCAGAGGCCAGAAGAAACGGCCGATATCCGAATAAGCACCGTAGTCCGGAAGCGGGAAGTGGATCTGGCCGCCGCCTGAGGCAAGACTCAGGATCAGTACCGCAAGGATCGGACCCGCTGAACACAGTGCGATCAGACCGAAGCTGTTCTGCCCGGCATTGCGTCCGCCCAATGTCTGGGCAATACCAAGACCGAGTGCCATGATAAACGGTACCGTGATCGGTCCTGTCGTGACACCGCCGGAGTCAAACGCAAGCGGCAGAAACGACTGCCCGCCGGATGCGATCATCAGTGCCGAGAATGCAAACAGCAGCATGTAGAAGAACAGCAGCATCGCCGTCAGATCTGTCTTCGTCACGATCCTGACCACTGCCAGAACCAGGAACAGACCGACACCGACACCGACCGTCATGATCAGCATCGTCGGATTGACAACCTCACTGATCTGTCCGGCAAGAACCGAAAGATCCGGCTCTGCAACCGTGATAAGCATACCCATCAGGAAACACGTACAGGCCAGAAAGACCATCTTCTTTGACTTTGTCAGACCTTCACCAACATGCCTGCCGATCGGAGACATGGCCAGATCTGCGCCGAGATTGAACAGACCGATGCCAATCACAAGAAAGACACCGCAAATGATAAAGGTGATCCGTTCATGTGCATCCAGCGGTGCCAGCGGTGTAAACGAAAGTACCAGTACGATTGCCAGAACCGGGACAACGGAAGCCAATGCTTCACGCAGTTTAGCCAGTAATGCCTTAACCACAAGAACCTCCCCAACTATTTTTCAAAACAGAATCATTACGATCCTGTATACTTCTTCTTTGTTAACTTTACACCATGCCGCGGAATATATAAAAGAAAAATATTAGGGCAATAAAAAAGCACAAATAATCTCTCAGATAATCTGTGCCTGGCTCTGCTTATTTCCTTATCCGGGTACGTCCTGCGCACCATTCTGTCACAGCCCCGATGATCATTGAACAGCAGAAGACCAGGATCCAGATATACCATCCGTGGTGCGTATGTCCGGTTGGGTCAGCGGGTCTTGGTCCAAGCAGTTCACCGATCACGATCCCCGCAAGTGCACCTGTACAGCTGATCCACGAAAGATACTTTCTGCCGTACAGAGCTTCCAAAACAGAAACGGCAGCCGCGATCCAGTACAGATGATTGCGGACAAGCCACGGGAACAGATAGAAGCTGCTCGCCCGCATACGAATGAACTGCAGGAAGGAAACACCGGGATCATAGCCGCCCGCAAAAAGCCATACTGCATAATACAGTACATAGGTGAGAATGATCATAAACATGGTTTTACTATTCCTGTGCTTCATCTCCTGCCTCCCTTTTGATCATTATAGCATCAGGCTATCTCTGCATATTCCGTGTGTTTGTTATAATGTCCTTAGCAGAAAATCTGTTTTGATCATGAAAGAGGTAATGCCATGGATCTGAATGCCTATCTGAACAAGGAGATCCGCTGTTCATGCGGACATACACACTACGCATCTGCCAAAGCTGTCTTTATTGAGAAGGATGCCCTGAAGCGTATCCCCGGCTTTATTCAGGAAGCCGGATACACGCATGTTCTTCTGGCAGCTGATCCCAACACATGGAAAGCCGCCGGTGAAAAGACGGCTGAACTGCTGCGTCAGGCAAACATACAGTATTCATGCGTCATCTTTGAAGAAAACGAACCGATTCCCAATGAAACAGCTATCGGCAGACTGTTTACAGCCATGCTCGCTGATACCGATCTGATTCTGGGTGTCGGCTCCGGCGTCATCAATGATCTGTGCAAGTATGTCAGTTACCGTACGGGCATAGAGTGCATGCTGGCAGCGACAGCCCCTTCCATGGATGGCTTTGTCTCCGTTGGTGCCGCCCTGATCCTGAATCACGTCAAGGTAACAGTCGATACGCACAGCCCTGAAGCTGTATTTGCGGATACCGATATTCTGAAAGAAGCACCGATGAAACTGATCGCAGCCGGTCTTGGTGATACCCTTGGCAAATATACATGTCTTCTGGACTGGAAGCTCTCCCGGATCATCAACGATGAATACTACTGTGAAGAGATCGCACAGATGGCAGAGACATCGCTGAAAACCGTCAGAGAACTGGCAATCAGCGGAAAAGTAGAAGAACGTGATCCCGAGGCGATCGCTTCTCTGACGGAAGCTCTTGTCATGACCGGGATTGCCATGGCATATGCCGGCAACTCACGTCCTGCTTCCGGCTGTGAACACCATATGTCACACTTCTGGGAGATGAAAGCACTGATGAATCATCTGTATCCCGATCTCCATGGTGCTCAGGTCGGTGTCGGTCTTGTCTTTGCGCTGAAGCTCTATCATGCCCTGGCAAAGGAAGAGCCTGACTTTGAAGCCCTGAAACAGCGTACATTCGATCATAAAGCCTGGGAAAACATGATCAAAACATATTATGCGGAAGCTGCTCCCGGTATTCTGACCCTTGAAGCCAAAGCCGGAAAGAATGATCTGCAGAAGCGGAATCACCGTCTGGATGTCATCCGTGAGCACTGGGCAGAGATCAGAGAACTGATCGAAACAGAACTGCCGAAGACTGAGGAAATGGTCAGCGTGCTGCGTTCTCTGCAGGCACCTGTCACGCTCGGTGAACTCGGTTTCCCTGCGGAATGGGTAAAGGAAACGATCCTCTGCGCAAAGGAAGTCAGAGACAGATATACGATGCTGCAGCTGCTGTGGGATCTTGGCCTGTCTGAGAGATATGCTGATATGGCAGATGCTTTCGAAAAAGAACTGTCAGAAGGACATGAACATGCATAAGTATGCCCTCGGTCTGGACTTTGGCACCCTCTCTGCCCGTGCTGTCCTGCTGGATCTGCAGGACGGAAAAATACCTGCACAGAGTGTATATGCCTACCCGCACGGGGTCATGGACAGGGAACTGAACGGACAGTCTCTTCCCTCCGGATATGCACTGCAGCACCCGCAGGATTACCTGACAGCCCTGCGTGAAAGCGTACACGGTGTCATGAAGGAAAGCGGTATCCAGCCGGAACAGATC
>CADBMY010000329.1 GCA_902795905.1 uncultured Erysipelotrichaceae bacterium | reverse complement strand
GCTTTCTTCTTTTTGTTATCCTGCTGTTTAGGCTGTTCTGCAGGCTTCTGCGCGCTTCTGTCGATCTCTCCCGGGATAAACGGTTTACCATCTTCTCTGGTCCAGAACTGCGCATTATCACCGCCCCTGTGCAGCAGGAACTGGGCAGCCATGTTCAGTGACGGGAAGCCGTAGTTGCGGTCAAACTGGATACGTCCGTTTTCATCTTCGCTGAGTATGCCAAGACCCATCAGGTCATTGAACAGTACCCGCATCGTCTTCATCTCCTGTCTGCCGTAAGGCTTCATCGTCGTACCTGCAAGCACTTCGATATCCTTCTCGTCATGATAGACAGCTTTGGCATTGACACTCGGTGAAGAGATCACGATCACATCAGCATCACGGGAATCATCATCCAGATCCTTACCACCCTCATACGGATAGATCGCAATGATCTCATCTGCCAGTTTCTCGCATCTTGCCAGAATATCACTGAAGGTCCAGCTGTCCTTCTCCAGGATCTCCGTATTCATCCGGATATGTTTCGTCTTCGAGAGAACAGACTTCTTGAAGTTAAAGTCCTGGTTCCCCATCAGCGTATTGTCGTATTCGGCACACAGTGTGAGGTTGCCGATCAGATTGGCATATAATGTATACTCATCCTGACTCTTGGCATGGACCGTACGCCGCCAGTAGGCATTCGGTCTCTGAGGCATGATATGTTCGATATTCAGATCGGCAGTATCAACCCTGGCTGTTGCCCCATGATGTTCGATCCTGTCCAGTACGGCACGAATACACATCAGGGAGTAGGCATTGATCTCCTTCAGTGTCTTGCGCAGCTGA
The DNA here is from genome assembly GCA_902795905.1 of uncultured Erysipelotrichaceae bacterium. Lineage (GTDB taxonomy): Bacteria > Bacillota_I > Bacilli_A > Erysipelotrichales > Erysipelotrichaceae > Bulleidia. The sequence continues at coordinate 12,264 of CADBMY010000329.1, read as the reverse complement.
CTGTCCGTAGGCATGGCCAGAGATTTGCCCCGGTTCTGGTTGATCAGGAACGTCTTGGTGATCTCATGGATATCCCCGTTTTTTCGCTGATAACGCTTCATGACCGAACGCAGCAGCTGCGGGAAGTAACGCCCGAGAGACCCGCTCTCATAGCCGCATAACGCTCTTCGTGTCAGGTAGGAATCGATCAGTCTTACCTGTGCAGCCATTGCTCTGGCTGTGATCTTTCCCTCTTTGTACAGTCTGTACATCTCCATCAGGAACGGTGCCGGCAGATGGCTCTCATTTCTTCTGAAGTCAGCCAGTACACCTTCCAGTTCTTCGTTGGCACAGGGTCCGTTGTAGATCTCATCGAAATACATACAGTACTGCAGAATATCCTGCATGCGCTTTGTACGCTCACCCTCTGCCTTTTTCCAGTATTCCTTAAAGCCCTCATAGATATCCCGGCGGTTGAGCAGATTGTATGTCTTGGTTGCCAGGTAATAACGGAAGAACTCTTCAAGACGGCGGGAATCCGGGAAGTACTTTTCCAGCGGCTGCCAGTACATCCGGTAGTTTCTCTCCTGGACATCGTTGGCATCATTCATCAGGATATAATTGCGGATCAGATCGGCACTGGTCAGCGGTGCTCCGGTCGAGTTGATCGACTCAAAGATCTGCTGGGCATTGTCATTGTCCGATAACGGAAACATCAGGATATCGATACGGGAAAGACTGTCCAGGATCTCAGTCAGACTGTACTGCTTCTGCAGCTTCAGTATTCTCTGATAGATAGCTTCATAGTTGCGGTATACATTCGACTCACGGTCCTTGCGTTCCAGAGCCGCATCCCCGCCGTACAGCAGTTTCTCAAAGACATCATCGTCACTGACAGCCGGTTTCAGACGCATCTGTGCATCCCCTGCCAGATGTCTGTTATACAGGTAATAATCATCGATCATCCCCTCGACATCTTTGGCATTGTTTTCTCTGGCTGCCCGTTTCAGACTGAGCAGGAAAATGAACGAAGTCGTCAGACGCTGCTGACCGTCAACGATCTGGATCTGTTTGAACATCGCGGAGATGTCCGTCTCCATGTAGATGATGATACCGAGAAAATGATTGACTGTTCTTCTCGCCAGCAGGTCTTCAATATCATTCATGTATCTGGCTGTTTCACGATCAGGAAGCCAGGTATAGTTTCTCTGGTATACAGGGATGACAAACTGTGAGCCCATCATGGACTTGATGAAATTGGCCATCGAACTGCGTACAGGCGGCCTGATCACCGCCGGGTTCTGGTTTACATTAAGTGTCATATTATCTCTTTGGATCCGGTTTGCGTCCGTGGATCTGCGGACATAACAAAATTCTTCCACACTGAAAACGTGAAAAGAATCATGCAGAATGATCTGAAGTACTGTTTAACAGCATAGGCATGTATACAGACAGAATAACCGTGATCTGTGACGATAGTCACCGGCAGCTGTCCGGTACTGACCGTGATCTGCTCATTGTCTTCCGTGAACGGAGTAGTCCGTAACACCGATCTCTGCTTGAATCATGGCAACAGGTAATGTTCCCATCTCAGTCAGCCGGCATATACTGCAGGAAAAGCGGAGAAAATACATTTGTACAGGGCCGCTGTATCCAAAGCAGAGCACCGGAAAATATACCTGTCGGGTAAGAATCATCAGATATGGTCTGTAAAGAAGAATATCTGCAGGGAACTGTATTCATTATACCTCAGGGAAAGAAAAAGAAGAAGGATGACTCCTTCCTCTTATCCTGCATTATCTTCTCTGATCAGAACCCGGACAGCTTCGATCGCACAGCGTATAGCCATGTCTGTATCATGGACCTGCGGATTGGGCAGGCCTGCTTTGGCTCTTTCCTGGTTGGCTACTGCCAGCAGCACCGTGCCGCAGCGGACTCTGAGATAGCTTGCGACAGTGAACAGTGCTGCCGATTCCATCTCACTGGCCAGTGTGCCAAGACGGCACCAGGCATCCCACTTATTGATCAGTTCGGCACTGTTGGGCAGTGTTTCCGGACGATGCTGGCCATAGAACGCATCCTTGCACTGAACGACACCGGTATGGTACGGGGCTCCGACCGTACGGGCACCCTCGACCAGGGCATTGATGACATCCAGACTGGCAACAGCCGGGAATTCGATCGGTGCATACTCCTTGGAAGTACCTTCCATACGGATCGCACCTGTCGCGATCACAAGATCACCGCTCTTTACGCTCAAATCCATACCGCCGCAGGTACCGACACGCAGAAACGTATCCGCACCGCAGGCTGTCAGCTCTTCCATGGCGATGGCTGCACTCGGTCCGCCGATTCCGGAAGAAGTCACAGATACCGGCACACCGTCGACCAGCCCTGTATATGTTACATATTCACGGCTGTCGGCGATGAATCTCGGCTCATCAAAGTAGGCTGCGATCTTGGCGCAGCGCTTGGGATCCCCGGGGATCAGTACATACCTCCCCACTTCACCCTGTGCAACACCGATATGATACTGTCTGCCGCTTCCTTCCGAATAATCGATCATGGTCTTTCTCCTTAATAGTTCTTCTCGTATAAAGGGTTAAGCTCTGAATCAATTCCCATGCCGGCGATCTTCCATACACCGTTCTGACGAACTAACGAAACCTGATAGCCGGAATGCCATGTACGGTGAACTTCACCGTTGTCCGCAAAGTATTCAAATGTTACATAGCCAACGACACTGTCTTCACTCTGGGCAATGACGTTGAACGCTTTCTGATTGCTGAAGTTGGATGTACCGTGGGCTGTAAACCACGCATTCTGCATTGTCGAGATACGGTCATACCAGTCAGATGCTGTGACAGAGATACCCGCCACCTGACCAAGAGTTGCTTCCTGGGCAGGCAGTTTGGCACAAGTCGTCGCATAGTTGACCAGAGTGTTCAGCACTTCCGGATCCGTTACCGACTCACCGACATAGATCGTGCCTGTAACAACATCTTTCAGGGTCGTATATTCACCGTCTCCCATCATTTCGATCTTGGGTTCACCAAGCAGATTCTCGAGCAGATATGTATCTACCTTGGGGGCTGTGGACTGATCCTTCATACCCTTGAAGTTGGTAGCTGTTTCGTTATATCTGATCATGTTGTCTTCAGTCATCTCAATACCGTTGACCATGATCTTATAGCCTGTCGGAACTTCGATCGTATAGCTGTTGTTACCGCTGAACTCTGTAGACGCATGGTAGGAACCATCGGCTGCCTGCAGCAGTTTCAGGGATGCCAGATACTTGCCGTTGCTGTAGAGGTCATATACTTCCACACCGTCTACGGTATCCACATTGTAGAACTCAATGGCGGAAAGATCCGCGTCCTTGTAGATCTCCTGCAGCTTGGCGATATACTCTTCTCTGCCGTTGAGATGCGGAGCGATCAGCTGTGAATCTTCATAGACACCGCTGTAGTCTCCGGCCTTCAGTCTGGCAAAGTACTCCGAGATCGCACTCTCCGGCATCGTTGCCTCTTCCTCAGCAAATTCCTTGCGGGCATTGTTCAGAAACACAAACGAACCGCCTACACACCCGATCAGAACGAGAAGGATCAGTATCAAACCGACAAGAGGATTCATTCCTCTTTTTCTTTTTCTTACTGTCGTCATCTTACTCACCCTCCACGATAAAGGCTGTCGGCAGATGTCTTGAACCGTACATGGAGACAGTCGTATTGACATAATCGCCGTTATAGATCATGGCCGTAGAGTTGCCGCCGTCCAGGTTAGCCGCATTTACAGCATCATACTTCTGGAAGATCTCGACAACATCTTCATACAGGGAACCGAAGGAACTCGGACCTCTGCCGTCGATCGTCAGCAGCAGGAACGAGCCGTCACTGGACTGACCGATCGCTGTACGGGGATTTAACATCGGGTAGTCACCCTGTCCCTTTCTGAACAGCACTTCATAGTTGCGGATAAAGACAGGACCGAAGGTAACTGCTTCCTGAATACCCCAGGACAGAGCATCCTTGGCTGTTGCATCTACACAGTACAGGTTATATTTATCATCAATACCGATGATCGGCAGATACTCATTCATACTGCCGCTGATCAGTTTGCCGTTATGGATAACGATACCCCAGGCTCTGCCGCCGTTGCCGGTACCGCCCGCATCCATGAATCCGCCGGCATTGATACCGCCTACAGCGTTATTCATTCTGACATAATCCTCAAGACTGGGAGCCTGCATGCCGTTATCCATATTCGGATTGACCGCAACCTTCAGTCTCTTCTGATCATGAACGATCATCATATACCCTTCATAAGTAGAACCGGTAATATGAACGATCTCCACACCGTCGGCATCAACTGTACCGCCCGTATTGATCTCTTTAGGTCTTTCCGGCACTGTATCATTGCGCATGCTTTCCCACTGTTCATCGGTATAGAACATCTTCGCAATCCTGGCTTCACCGCTGTCTTCATCCAGGTCTCTGATTGCCTGTCTGCTGTAAGCCACCGCATCACCGGCGTATTTTTCCTTCATGTAGAGGTATCCTGTTACACCTGCCGATACGATCACGATCAGCAGGCACAGAAGAACCACCACAAGCGGATTCATTCCACGTCTTCTTTTTACCGCCATGTATAATCTCCTTTAAACCATACTATTATAGCTGTTCAGACTGTCTCATTCAATTGAATGACCGCCCTGTTTGGCAAGTTCTTCTCTTTTTCTCTTTTTCCAGGCTTCGATCTGTTCCTTGCGCTCCTTCACACGTCTCTCCACACCCTGATCGGTAGGATTGTAATAGTGCTTATCTTTCAGAGAATCCGGCAGACACTGCATCGCCGAAAGCTTCTCCTTCGTATCATGTGCATAGATATACCCTTCACCGTATCCCAGTTCCTTCATTAATGATGTCGGGGCATTGCGGATCTGCAGAGGCACAGGTTCATCGATCATCTTCAGGGCATCTTCCTTGGCTGTCATATAGGCAACCTCCAGCGCATTGGATTTAGGTGCCAGTGAACAGAAGACGACCGCATGGGTCAGATGCACGCTGCATTCCGGCATACCGATAAAGTGACAGGCCTGATATGCCGCAACCGCGATCTCCAGTGCTCTGCTGTCAGCCATGCCGACATCCTCCGAGGCAAACCGGACAACGCGTCTGGCAATATACAGGGGATCTTCACCGGCCTCCAGCATCCTCGCCAGCCAGTAGACAGCCGCATCCGCATCACTGTTGCGCATCGACTTATGCAGGGCACTGATCAGATTGTAGTGTTCCTCTCCGTTCTTATCGTACAGTAAAGCCTTGCGGGACATGCACTGCTCCACAACTTCCAGTGTTACCTTTGACTCAAAGACATCCCCTTCGCCATTCAGCACAGCCATCTCCAGTGTATTTAATGCCGTTCTGGCATCACCGTTGGCATATCCCGCGATCAGATCCAGCAGATGATCGTCGATCTCCACCTTCCAGTCTCCGAATCCCCGCGGATCTGTCACGGCCTTCTTCAGCAGCGCAAAGAGATCCTCTCTGGTTAAGGCATGCAGGACAAAGACCTTACAGCGGGACAGAAGAGCTGAGTTCACCTCAAACGAAGGATTCTCTGTCGTAGCCCCGATCAGAATGATCGAACCCCTCTCCACATACGGCAGGAAAGCATCCTGCTGAGCTTTATTAAAACGATGGATCTCATCCACAAACACGATCGTCTTGACCCCAAGCAGACGGTTATCCTCTGCCTTGGCCATGACTTCCTTGATCTCTTTAATACCGCTGGTCACAGCCGAAAAGTTAATAAACCTGGCTTTGGTATATTTCGCAATGATCCGTGCCAGTGTTGTCTTGCCGACACCGGGAGGTCCCCACAGGATCATTGACTGCACTTCATCACGGTCGATCATCCGCCTGAGGATCTTGCCCTCGCCGAGAAGATGATCCTGCCCGGCATAGTCTTCCAGCGTCTCCGGACGCATGCGGTCGGCTAACGGTGTTGTCTCTGCACGGTTATCAAATAAAGTTTCACTCATGCGTATACTCCTTGTTTATTATTGTACTCTGATAAAGCGTAAATAGCCATAATACGCAACAGATTTACGCATGATAAAAGGGATGAAAACCATCCCTTTTATATCTTACTGAATATCCAGGGCTGCGTGATAGCCGTCATAGACAGCATTCGTGATCGTAGCGACCCTGTTGGCATCACCGATCACCCTGACATACGGTGCGCCGTCCAGCAGTTCATCACATGGATTACTTCTCTGTCCTACTGCCAGGATCACACTCGTACCGGGGATCAGCACTTCTTCGTTATCCTTGTTCAGGCAGTATACACCCGCTTCCGTGATCCGTGTACCGCGTAAGCCGGTGTGTACGGTGACTGTCTTCTCCAGTTCTTTCAGCAGTAACGGACGGTGACGGATATTGGCATCCACTGCCAGAGCATCACGCATCTCGACAAGATGAACGTGTTTTCCTTCCCTGCCCAGATGAACAGCACACTCACAGCCGGCCAGACCGCCGCCGAGGATCACGACATCATCGGTCACTTTATCTTTCTCCAGATAGTAGTTATTGACGATGACAGCTTTCTCTTTTCCTTCAATATTCGGTACGATCGGTGAAGAACCGACAGCGATGATCAAAGCATCCGGTTTCTCCTGTTCGCACAGTTCCTTCGTGACCGCTGTTCCCGTGACGATCTTTACACCTGCTTTTTCACAGAACAGACGGTATGTCTCTGCCAGTTCATACATCTCATGCTTAAACGGCAGAGCCTGCTCGGACTTCAGGATACCACCGGTCTTCTCTTCCTTTTCGTACAGAGTTACGTCATGACCGCGTCTTGCGGCTGTGTATGCCGCATACAGACCGCCGGGACCGCCGCCCGCCACCATGACTTTCCTCGGATGTGCAGCCGGATATACCTCATCACCTTCGAACTCTCTGCCGATCAGCGGATTGACCGTACATCTGCGTGTGGATGTTGTTGCACGTTCCGCCATACAGGTAAAGCAGCGCAGACACCTGACGATCTCATCATCGCGGTTCTCCATGACCTTCTGCGGCATGAACGGATCTGCCAGCAGTGCTCTGCCCATATAGACGATATCCGCCTTGCCTGACGTAATGATCTCTTCCAGCTGCGCCGGATCATTCAGACCGCCGATCGTCGATACCGGGATCGACAGATGTTTCTTGATCTCTGCGGCCAGATAAACATTGCGTCCGTGTTCTTCAAACATGCTCGGGTGTGTAATTCCGAACGTCTTCTGGTATGTACCGGCAGAAACATGCATGATATCGCAGTACGGTTCCAGCATCTTGGCAATGCGGATACCTTCATCCAGGTGGTATCCATTCTCGACGAATTCATCACCGGAGAGACGGAACTCTACCGGGAAGTCAGGCCCTACAGCCTCTCTGACCGACTGCAGCACTTCGATCGCAAAGCGACATCTGTTCTCAAGACTTCCGCCGTACTCATCATCACGCTTGTTGAACAGCGGTGACAGGAACTGGTTGATCAGCCAGCCATGACCGCCGTGGACCATCAGCAGTCCGAAACCTGCACGTTTGGCAAGTCCTGCCACATGCCCGTATGCCTGCACGATCTCATCGATCATGTCTTTCGTCAGGGCTTTGACCAGTACACCGTCAGCACGTACACCGTCACTGGGTCCCCACTGGTTCATCGACTTCTGTTTCTTCTTGTCGGTCATATACGTACCGGCAAACTGACCGGAGTGCGAGAGCTCAAGTGACGGAATCGCACCATGTCTGCGGATCGCATCTGCCGCATATGTTGCCTGCGCAAGAGAGTTCAGGATACTTTCATCCAGATGATAAGCATGAGAGCCATCCGTTGCCGGATGCACCATCAGCTCTGATACTGTAACTACAGCAGCACCGCCCTTGGCACGCAGTTCGTAGAAAGACTTTGACTTATCACCGATACACCCATCATTACTGATGTCAGTGCCTCCCATCGGTGCGGAAAACATACGGTTGCGGAATACAGTTTTGCCTACTTTTAAAGGCGAACACAGGTTCTTATATTTTCTGTCCATGATTATCTGTCCCTTCTGAAGTTATTGTACAAAAAAGAGTCCTTTACAGGCAATCTGTATCAGGACTCATTTAAGCTGTTGATCCTCTGTCGGAACAATAATCCGGTTTTGGCTTACTGCTTTAGATTGTTCAGTATATCAGTTTTTACCAAACAAGTGGCTGAAGTACTGAGCTGCCCCTCTCCAGTTATCACTGATACTTCTCTGGACGATCTTGAATTTGACAGTCTTTGTGCCGCCGTAGTTACCAATACCCTGGAAGGTAACAGTGGCTGTTCTATCATTTGAACCTGTGGATGTTTTGTTACTCTCAGGCTATGTGTTGCGCTTAATATGGTAATTCATCATCACAAAAAACGGTAAAGGTGATCTCGCTGTCCTCAGTATTGAAGCGTATGAGCAGCTCGTAGGAAGAGTGAAACTGTACGGACTCCTGCAGACAGGTCTGGATGATATTTCTGCCAGCAGAACAATTCCTGTGGACCGGATCATGCATAGCCTGAAACAGAGGAGAACCAAATGACCTATGCAGTCCGTTATGCGGAAACAGCAGATCAGGATTTCACCGATGTAACGAACTACATAGATCATGTACTTCTGAGTCCTGACACAACCGATCATCTTCTGGAAACATTGAAGACTGGGTATTCACTTCGCTGAAATAGAAAAGCGGCATTTCTGTCGCTTCTGTTAATACTTAGGTTAAAACCTTATGCTATATTCAATCACTGCTCTTCCGCATATGCGTATGCAATATAATGATCTACTTCTTGTGAAGTCACATGTAAATGAAGTCCGGTTGTTGCACTGAATTCAACTTCCCCACTTTCAAAACCTTCTGTAATGATTTTGCTTATATTACCAATGAGCTGATTGTTTGAATTATAAAGCAATATCTCAACATTAATAAACCCGTGAGAATCAGACGGAATTTCACTTATTGTTCCAGCTGCTTCAATAACGCCATCATATCCCTCGTAATCGGAAATATTCAGATCAGATACAGTAAAACGCTGCGCCTCTTCATCAGTTTCCTGAATATCTGTATCAACTGTAAATGAATACTCCTCAGGAGTGTCAAAGGAACACCGATATGATCCAGAATATAATCCGGTTTCTCCGGGCATAAGAATTGACGGCTTGCCGGTAAGATCAGTTTCATCCGGAACTTCTAAATAGTCATTTATAGAATCATCAAATGTAACTTTCCCTCTATTCAGCTTAATGTTTGTTGTGCCTGTGTTTGTAATCGTGAACCATATACGAATTGCTGCAGGCATATAATCATTTTTAAGCAAGGAATCATATGTTTCACCTGCCTCCCAGGAAACAGTTTTGACGGTTTCTTCCTGTACCGGTTCCGGTGATGATTCCGCTTGTTCTTCGTTTGATTCGTTGGGAACTGCTGTTCCTGTATTTGATGATCCGCATGCAGTCAATGACAGGATCATACACAGTAATAACACCTTTTTTATACTTTCTTTCATACTTGTAGTACTAAAACATTCCTTTCTGCAGAAGTTATTATAAAACATTTCTTTTTATAAAGGGGTACTATACGGCCATTCTTATATACAATATTCACATAGTATATACATGGTATATGTATACTGGTGCAGTCATGGAATGCATTCTGTCCTATATTTGGGAATTTTCACTTCTCCATAGCATTCATAATCCGGGGGAAAAAAGAGCATTTCGCTCATCGTTCTCTTAGGCAAGACCAATTTGTATATTCACACACATTGTTCAACTACAATTTTTGTTTACCCAAGATAACCAGAAGCCATATCTTTTTTATCACGAGTACTATCCGTTAAAGTCTGATCTATTCTTTCCGGGAACTGACAGATGCTTATATATACGAAAAAAGACGGAATTTCTTCCGTCTCTTGTAGTCCATGGCAGGGGTGGAGAGAATCGAACTCCCATCAGCGGTTTTGGAGACCGATGTACTACCATTGTACGACACCCCTGTGAGTTATCTCCAAACTGCTTATTGATTATAGCATTCTCTGTTTTTTCCTGTCCAGTACTATTCAAAAGAATTCTGTGATACAGCGCAGATACCTGTTTCTCTTCTTTCCGTTATAATGGTCGTAGAGAAGTATTCAGAGGAGGTAAAGCCTCATGAGTGATGTCATGGCAAGGAACAGACGATTTTATGATCAGTATGTTGTTGAACTGATCCATTCCAGGTTCGGAGAATATGAAGACAGGATCGCGGTCGGTATTGCCGGAGAAGGCTCAGACTGCTTTGGCTATGATGATGAGATCTCCAGAGACCATGACTTCGGCACCGGTGTCTGCCTCTGGATAACAGATGAAGACATGTACCGTTTCGGCCATCAGCTGTCGATCGCCTACAACGAGCTGGTTGATTCTGCGGAGCGTACATACTATACCGAACGCATGCGGGAGAGAAGAGGTGTGATGACGATCCACAGTTTCTACTCTGATATCCTGCATATCAACTGTGATACAGAGCACTGCACGATGAGCGAAGAGAACTGGCGGAATCTGGATCACTCCTGCCTGAAGACAGCAGTCAACGGAACGATCTTCCGTGATGATCTCGGTCAGTTCACAGCCTTCCGCAATCTGCTGCTTGGTTATTATCCCGATAAAATCTGGCGTACGCGCATTGCCGAACAGCTGCACGCCTACGCTTCTTCCCTTCAGGTCAACTATGCCCGCTGTATGAGCAGGAGTGATATCGTCGCAGCTGAGATGTGCCGGGCAAAAGGACTTGCCTCAGCCATGGAACTGTTCTTCCTCATAAAGCGGGAATACCCTCCCTATTACAAATGGACATACCGTGCCCTTACTGAACTCGACAGTGAAGGTATCTTCAGCGCAAAGATCCGGGAACTTGCGGAAGAAAAGCTGAACCAGCAAGCATGGAACGGCACCCGCTACAATCCAAGACGGCAGAACTACAAGGACCACATCGTGTCACTGTCGGAGGAGATAGCTTCCCTGCTCGAGGAAATGCTTCATGAAAAAGGACTGATCCGGAGATACGGCAGGTATCTCGAAATGCATGTCAATGATGTACTGCCAAAATAGATCAGAAAAGAATAATCATGACCGTTAATCGTCATGATTTTATTTATATATCCATCTTCTCTGCCGTTACCGCAGGTGTCTTTCAAGAAGTTTTACCCACTTTCGCTGTCTGTGTGCATAGAAAGCATTCGCCCACAGCCGGATGAACGGTGTCTTCCAGCCGGCACTGATCTCCACACGGTCGGTATATCTGCAGCTGCTGTCTGTAAGACCCTCCAGGATGATCTCATGGTTCCATACCGGTACATGTTCGTTTCTTTCACGGGTATATATTCCCTTTTCTTCATCAAAGCGGATGACCGTGATCACATGTGTGCCAAACGGTACCCGGCCGAACAGCCGGAAGCGGTATGCCGAGGTTTCGCCTGCTTTCCATACCGTATCATGATCACCTTCCGCAGGTTCAAAAGACGCATACGGGGATGCGATATACTGCAGCGTAGACAGTTTCTGCAGATACATGAATACAGTATGTCTGTCCGCGGGAAAGACAGATGTTTTGCTTACAATCGTTCTGAACATGGATGCCTCACATACGTTAGTATAATCTAACTGTCAGTCAAAAGAAAACTGCTTCCGTGTATGATCACGGTAAGCAGCTGTTCTCTCAGCCGATATATGTAACCGGATTGCCCTTCCTCGGCAGTGCTTCCCGGTTCGGCTGTCCATTTTCCGCGGTCGGATGTCCTACTGCCAGAGCACCCAAGATCCTCTCGTTTTCCTCCAGACCGTATCTTCTGAAGATCTCCAGGATCTTCGGGTCTTCATTCAGCCACTTCAGCTGGTTGATCCAGCATGTGCCCAGATCCAGATCATTTGCCATGATCATCATGTTCTCCAGTGCACAGGCACAGTCAGCGATATTATTCCCGTAGTCCTTCTGGTTGGCCAGGACGATCAATACAGGAGCGCCATGGTAGAAACAGTATCCCCCGGCTTTGGAGCGGTTGATCGAAGCCGCAAGTGATCTGTACATGCCCTCTTCAACTTCCATGGCCGCAAACGATGCCTGGGCTGTCTCTGCCAGTTCGTGCAGAAGTTTCTGATCTCTTATCACAAAGAAGTGCGTGGACTGGCTGTTGCCTCCGCTTGGTGCGTATCTTCCTGCTTCAATGATCTTCTCCAGCTGT
>CADBMY010000328.1 GCA_902795905.1 uncultured Erysipelotrichaceae bacterium | reverse complement strand
TTCTTCTCTGGCTCTTTCACAGACGGTCTCAAACTTGAATTCCGTCGTTGAAAAGATCTTCGGATCCGGCTTGAAGGTTACCTTGGATCCGGTCCTGTTCGTCTTGCCGACCTCTTCGAGTTTGCCGATCTTCTTATCACCGTGGTCAAAACGCATGCGCACGGTCTTACCGTCACGCGATACTTCCGCCACCAGCCATTCACTTAAGGCATTGACGACACTGGCACCGACACCGTGCAGACCGCCTGCTGTTTTATATCCGCCCTCGCTGGTAAACTTGCCGCCGGCATGCAGGACCGTAAAAATGACCTGCAGTGTATTTACACCGCTGGCATGTCTGCCGATCGGCATACCGCGTCCTTCATCCTGTACCGTACAGGAACCGTCAGCCTCAAGGGTTATTTCGATCTTCTTGCCGAAACCGTTCAGTGCTTCATCGATCGAGTTATCTACGATCTCCCAGATCAGATGATGCAGACCGCGCCCGTCCGTGGAACCGATATACATACCGGGACGTTTGCGTACGGCTTCAAGACCTTTCAGTATTTGTATACTGTCATCTTCGTAATGCGTATTTCCTGCCATTCTTCTCTCCGTTTCAACTTAGTAATTATAACAAAAAAACATGGATTCTCCTATGTCTGCAGAAGATACAGCAGTACAAAGAGAAGACCGCCTGCAGATTCTGTCAGCGGATAGCAGAGAGGGATCCTGTATCCGCACCTGACACACCTGCCGAAAGACAGGAAATACCCGAGAACGGGGATCTTCACATACCATGGCAGGATCCTTCCGCAGTGATCGCAGACACTGTGTCTGTCATGGATATCATGTCTGTATCTGTATATCATGCACGATAAAAAGGAAACCAGCGAACTGCCGGTGAAAAATACGAGTATCAGTCTGTACATACATTCGTATTATTCGCAAAGAATATCCCTTCTCCACGGTTTGTGATAAAATTTCTGCAGGGAGAATAGTTTATGCGTACAGTGTTGATGATCGTGATCAGTTATGTGTTCGGCTCCGTGCCCTGGGCACTGGTGATCGGCAAACTCTTTTACAATACGGATGTCCGCACTGCCGGTTCCGGCAATCTCGGTGCCAGCAATGCCGGCCGTGTACTCGGAAAGAAAGTAGCCGTGATCGTTACCGTACTGGATGCTCTGAAGGCTTTCCTGAGCATGCTGCTGTGTTCAAAGGTCGCCCCGGATGCGGTGATCTACAGCGGTCTTGCCTGCTGCATCGGGCATTGCTTTCCGGTCTTTGCCGGTTTCCGCGGCGGTAAGGCTGTGGCGACTTCCTTCGGCTTTCTGCTTGGCATCAATGTCCTGATCACCGGACAGTATTTCTGGGAATTCATCTTCCCGGTTCTGGTCTTCTTTGCGGTCCTGTATATCTGCCGGATGGTTTCCCTTTCCAGCATCACTGCTCTGCTGAGTGCAGCCATTGCCGCCGTGGTCCTGAAAGAACCGCTGCCTGTACAGATCTCACTGTTTGTTCTCTGGCTGTTTGTGACATACCGTCATTCTTCCAACATCAAGCGTATTCTTAACGGTACCGAGAATAAGATCAAGTGGATGGGCTAAAGATCCAGCATCAGCTGCGCACTGATCCAGCTCTTCTGCTTTGCGTCTGTGATAATATCATCATCCTGAACATGACCTGTTAACATCGGATATGCCGGGTCATGTTTTTTCATGTTTTCTCTGACTGTATGCATGTCGGCATTGGCATAGCAGTAGCGGCATCCGTGTCCGCAGGTATTATATGCCCCGATATCCGCATGCAGCAGACAGTTGCAGCCCTTTCTCGCCTGTGTACGGGGATAGCCGGAGATCTTCTCACCGATCACCTTTTCCGCCGTATATGCCGTAAAACAGCCTCCTGTATCGATCCCGAAATTCTCCAGGAACGGATGCTCCAGACATGCCTGTATCTTCATTCCGCAGGCATCGGCTGTCTTCTTCATCTGCTGAGCCAGGATGATCTGATCATCAACGGAGACTTCTCTTACTTCCGGATAGTTTCTCTTTGTCTTCTCATAAAGATCGATAAAACTGATGATCACCGTATCGGTATATCCCTTCAGCAGTTCTGCCATCTCCTGAAAAGACTGCAGATGACTCTCTGCCGTATATGTATGATTCAGCAGGATCGGATCATACCGCCAGGCACAGTGCGTACTGCCGATCTTTTCACTGAGTTTGCGAAAGCTGTCAATGACCAGATGATACGCCGGTACATTTGGTTCGATCTCCCTGCCGTAGGGTGTGATCGTCACCTGCCAGTACTGCCGGAAGACAGACAGTTCATCAATATACTTAAGCATGGGCGAAGGATCCTTCGTACAGAAAGCCAGAAGATCCACGACCTCCGGATCCAGCCTGTACCGGAATACTCTTTTCGGATCATACGGACTTCTGACAAGCACATACCCTTCCCGTATCCGGTTCATCAGCCATGTACTGTAAAACGCAGGAATATCCGTACGCTGTCCGGTATTGATGATCATAGAAAAAGCCCATCCTTTCAGATGAGCTCATTATACTATTTCACGTCTTTCAGGAAAGCCTTATATGCACGATAGCCTTCGTATACATCTGCCTTGGAGACGACCTCACTCGGCGCATGCATGTTCTGTACAGGAATACCGGCATCGATCACATCCATGTTCAGCTGAGCCAGAATATAGGCAATCGTACCGCCGCCGCCGACATCAACAGCACCCAGTTCACAGGTCTGGAATGTTACCTTGTTATCATCCATGACCCTGCGGATCTCTGCCACATATTCAGGATTGGCATCATTGGAGCCTCCCTTGCCTCTGGATCCCGTAAACTTCATGAAGACGATACCGCCGCCGAAGTATGCACTGTTCTTCGGATCACTGACTTCCGGATAGTTCGGATCATAGGCATTGGAGACATCACTGGACAGCATCCTGGAGTTCTCAAATGTCTCGTTGATCTCTACCGGTGCGGCCTTTCCGCTCATTGCCAGGAGTTTTGTGACAACCGCTTCAAACCATCTTGAATGCATGCCTGTAGCACCGACGGAACCGATCTCTTCCTTGTCAACGAGGATGCAGCAGGAAGTACGCTCAGGCTTCTCTGTCTCGAGGATCGCTCTCAGGGAAGTATATGCACAGACTCTGTCGTCATGTCCGTAGCCCATGATCATCGAACGGTCAAGACCGTAGTCTCTCGGTTCATCGGCAGGGACAACTTCGATCTCGGCAGAGAGGAAATCATCTTCTTCAATACCGTACTGATCCTTGAAGAGCTTGAGCAGGTATGCCTTTACAGGTTCCTTCTCTTCTTTCTTCATCGGTCTGGAACCGGCAAGAACATTCAGAGCCTCACCTTCCACAACCTTGGCAGCCGGCTTTTCCATCTGCTTTGCGGCAAGGTGGATCAG
>CADBMY010000327.1 GCA_902795905.1 uncultured Erysipelotrichaceae bacterium | reverse complement strand
GGCATCACCGACAAATCCCTGCTCATGCGGATACAGATCTCTGTCGTTCTTAAGCACATAGAAAGGCTCATGGGGATCAAAGGTCTCAATCTGCAGGAACCAGTTATCGTTTTCATGGTTCTGATGAATGAACTCAAGACCGCCCTTGAAGGTCGTATACTGCGGTGTCTTTTCTTCCGTATCCATATATCTGCGGTTGCGCTCATCCACACTCAGCCAGTTCTGATAATACGGTACATTATCCAGCAGCCAGTTGGTCTGGTTGAACAGTGTCCTGCGGTCAAACTTCACATTCAGGTCTGCCTGCCAGGGATCACCCTCCTGACCTCTGCTGGCATCCCAGGTTGAATACCGCGTATGATACGTACATCCGCCGTCTTCCCAGTAGTGCTGGTGGTCACTGACCAGATGAGTATGTATGCCTGCCTTCTTCAGGATCTCCGGCACCGAATCATCATACGGTTCGATCGGTCCCCAGCTCCTGTGCAGGAAATTCGCTCTGCCGGTATGCAGTTCACGTCTTGCGGGCATGCAGGGCATACTGCCTACATAGCACTGATCAAACTGAACGCTGTGCTCTGCCAGACGCTTAAAATTGGGCGTTTTCGTCCAGTCACATCCGTACGGCTCCAGCATGTCTCTGATCAGGGAGTCGTACATCACCATGATAGCTTTCATATTATTTCTCCTTTACTTAAATTATAGCAGGGAAGTATTGAAGATATGTTTGTTTATATATGTCGCAAAACCTCTGTCTGTGATCGACGGCGCAATGTCATAAGCAGCTGCCTTGGCATCCTCACTGCCGTTATCCATACAGATCCCGTACTTTGCGTATCTGAACATGGCAATATCATTGGTCGTATCCCCGAAAGCCATGATCTCTTCCGGTGAGATACCCATTCTTTCTGCGATCAGACGCAGACCGACATCCTTGGCTAGCTTCGGATGATTGAACTCAAACAGATCATAGGCTGTCTTAAACGCAATATATCTGTCATCCGGATGGGCGGCATAATACTTTTCGATCTCAGCCATCCTCTCCGGCTCTACGATCATCATTTCCTTCAGTTCCGGTTTGGTAAACATGGCCCTGACATCGCCTTTTTCGAGACCGATCGCCAGTCTTCCCGCCACCTTTTTTACCTGCTCGGTGATCTCACTGACGTAAAGAATATCTGCTGTATAGAAACTGGCAGTCAGTCCCATCGGCATGTACGTATCAATGATATCCCGGATCACTTCCGGTGCCAGCGGATAGGACACCACCCGTTCATGGGTATGCAGATCCTCGGCTTCACCGCCGTTACTGCCGATCATGTAATCGGTAATATCCGCCAGTCCCCAGCCTTCCAGCATCCAGAGCACACTGTCGAGCGGTCTGCCCGAACAAAGCGCAAAACGGATGCCCCTGCGCTGCAGTTCTCTGACTGTCTCCGCCACCGAAGGGTCACATCTGTTGCCGGTATCGATCAGGGTACCGTCAAGATCACAGACTACCAGTCTGATCATCGCTGACTCCCATGAATCTGAGGATCTCTTCTTTTCTGTCTTCCATATCCTGGTATCCAAGATCATAGAGAGCCTTCAGTGTATCCGGTTCTCCCTTGAATCTGGCTACCTTGATCGTCTTACTGGGTCTGATATACAGTGCCTTGCCTTCATTGACAAGATCTTCGATCAGGTGGATCTGTTTATAATAGTTGATATGCCTGATATTGTAGTCTCTGCGCAGCTGCGGGTATTTCGGGTAGAACAGTGCCATCAGGACCTTTACGGCAGGACTGCCGGGCTTTCTGACATAATCTGCAGGCTTGGTCGTGATCACCAGGTGTTTCGTACAGCCCTTCTCGAGAGAACGCTCGATCGGGATCATTTTGGTAACACCGCCGTCAAGATACTTCGTACCGTTGATCGTGACGACTGCCGAAGCGATTGGGAGAGCTGCAGCAGCTCTGATCGTATCCGCATTATCCGCAATACCCTCATTGCCGATCCAGACGATTTCTCCCTTTGCCAGATCATACAGCCCCAGTTCGATCTCTGTCTTACTGTTTCTTACACCTTCCGTAGAGAAGTGCAGATTCCTGACAAGATCTTCCCGGAAGACCTTTTCATACGCAACGTAGTGCCCTTCCGTAAACAGAGCCTTCAGACCGACGATCGAAGGATCTGAAGCATACTCAACAGCCATCTTCTCTGCTGTCTTTGTATCACCGAGAACATAGCATACCAGATAGAAAGCACCTGAAGAGATGCCGGCACCATAGTCAAATGTAATATGATGATCGGTCAGCCAGGCTGATGCGCCGGCAGTATATGCCCCGCGCATACCTCCGCCTTCCAGTACAAGTCCGTATTTCTCCATGTTATTCTTCCTCCGTTTCGGCGCAGATCTCTTCAACCATACCGACAAACTCATCCCAGCGTCCTTCTGTGATCAGCCGGTGCGGACATACCTTGTCCATGAAATCCGCATGCATGTGTATATCTTCCGTTGTCAATCCGTATGTCTGCAGCAATGCGGCTGTCAGTTCTGCGGTATTGACCAGGGTCTGTTCATAATCATTGCCCAGGGCTACGACCATCTCGATGCCGATCCCGTTGACATTTCCGCCGCCTCTTGTGCGGTTGTCTCCGGCATTCCAAGCCGCTTCATTATCAGGCAGATGATGTACGATCGCATGATCATCCACCGTGTAATGCCAGGATGTGATATCCGTTCTGTCATTCAGCAGCATATTCCCGTGGGCCAGTGCATCCGCCGTGGAATAGCGGTTATCCGTCTCGTGGATCGTGATGCCGCGGATCTCCCGTACCTCTCCTGAGCGTCTTGGGCTGTCATGGGGAAGGATCATCTGCTGGATCGTGATGCCTCCGGCTTCTTCGATCTCTCTGCTTACAGTCATGTAGGTTCTTTCCGGAACCTCTTCCGCAGTACTCTCCGTCACTGTCTCTTTTTTCTCTGTGCATCCTGCTGCTGTAAGCATCAGCAGACACATCAGGATCATCTCAAATCTCTTCATATCAGAACAGGGGTGCCATCAGGAACAGGATCATCCGCCATATCCTGGTCAGCACAAATACCTTCTTCGTTTCTTCTACCGTAACACAGTGCGATTTCTCAATACTGCTCAGGAAATCGTTTCTCAGCTCTTCGGCAATCGACCGGTCATACATCAGCACACCGTTCTCCAGGTGCAGATAATAACTGCGGTAATCCGTATTGATACTGCCGACAAGCGCAAATGTATCATCTACGACAACATTCTTCGCGTGGTTGAATCCCGGTGTAAACTCATAGATCCTGATGCCAGCCTCAAGCAGTACCGCATAGTTCGCCTTCGTCATCGAGAAGACATATTTCTTATCCGGAATATGCGGCACCAGAATACGTACATCCACACCGTTCTGTGCTGCCAGGATCAGCGCTGTGCGGATATCCTGATTCAGTATCAGATACGGCGTATCGATATAGATATACTTCTTGGCATAATTGATCAGATTCAGGTGAACACTGAGTCCTACATCAAGACCGTCGGTCGGTGTGTCACTGAACGGCTGACAGAAGCCCTCTGCGGTTTTGATCTCACCGGGCAGCTGATACTGTGCATAACTGATCGCCGGATCATCATTCTTGAGGAAACTGTACAGTCCCAGGAACATATTGGTAAAGCTCCAGACAGCCTCTCCCCGCAGCATGACGGCACTGTCCTTCCAGTACCCGAAACGCTTGATCTCATTGACGTATTCATCCGCCAGATTCACCCCGCCGGTAAACGCAACCTGATTGTCGATGACCGTCATCTTGCGGTGATCACGGTTATTCATCTGGATGATCAAAGCCGGACGCAGATGGTTGAAACGGTATGTCTCGATCCCCATCGCATTCAGTTTCCGGGCATAATTACGCGGCAACGTTACCGCACAGCCAAAGTCATCGTAGATCAGTTTGACCTTGACCCCGGCAGCCACCTTCTCCTTCAATACTTCCAGAACACTGTCCCAAAGTTTGCCTTCATCAATGATAAAGTACTCCATAAAGATAAAGTGCTCTGCTTTCTTCAGTTCTTCCAGATATACCGGCCAGAACTCTTCACCGCTGCGGAAATAGCGGTACTCGGTATTCTGATATACAGGGAAATTACTCGTATTCAGGCAGTAGTCAAAGACCTTGGCTTCCTCCGGATGTCCCTGTTTCAGTACATCGTATACTTCCGGGTCCTGACGCAGAAGATCTGCCATCCGGTGACTTGCCTGTGTTGTCCCTTTCGCCAGCTGCTTGGGCATCTTTCTGCCAGC
>CADBMY010000326.1 GCA_902795905.1 uncultured Erysipelotrichaceae bacterium | reverse complement strand
GATTACCTCGGCAGAGTATTCTCCGTGATCAGAGAGATGATCAGTGAAGGCAATGTCGATCCCGACAGGATCTATGTACTGGGTCTCTCCATGGGCGGAGCCGGCACGGTAAGAGCTGTATCCATGGCTCCCGATCTGTTTGCGGCAGCAGCCCCGATCTGCCCTTCGATCAACGGTGAAACACGCATGATGCTGGAGCACTGGCCCCATGTACCGGTATGGGTATCCACATCCTATATCGATCATCAGGCTGACAGACATGCCTACCTGGCCAATACATTCATGTCTCTGCTTGAAAGAGGCTACACCGATACTCACCTGACTCTGTATACTGCCGAAGAACTGGCACAGTACGGTATCGGTACCGATCCTGACATGGACTGGACACAGAAGATGAGCAATAATCACTGGAGCTGGGTACTTACCCTGCATAATGAAAAGGGTATTCTTGACTGGCTTGTATCACACCGCAAAGGAGAAAAGATATGACAGAATTAAGCAGAGAAGAAAGAATGCGTCTGATCAACGAGAAACTGGCAATGCTTCCGGGCAATGATATCCGCTACAGCCTGGATAAGACACTGTCCGGACAGGATCCCGTACTGCAGGGAAAGACCGTACTGTTTCTCGGCAGCTCGGTAACTTACGGCTTTGCAGCACTGGGAGAAGCCTTCCCCGACTACATGCGCAAAAGAGACGGCATGAATTCCGTCAAGGAAGCTGTCTCCGGAACGACTCTGGTCTGGGATGAGAACGAGAAAGAGTCATATATTGAGCGTTTACAGAAGATGGATACACAGATCCATGCGGATGCCTTCATGTGTCAGTTATCCACCAATGATGCCAAGCCTGACAAACCCAAACCGCTTGGTGAGATCAGTGACAGCAGGGATATTCAGGACTTTGATATCACGACGATCACCGGTGCCATGGAGTATATCATCGCCTATGCACAGAAGACATGGAACTGTCCGGTATCGTTCTATACAGGCACCAGGTTTGATAACGAGCTCTACGCAAAGATGGTTGAGCGTCTGTCGGAGCTGAAGGACAAGTGGGGCATCACTGTACTGGATCTCTGGCATGATCAGGAGATGAACGATGTCACCAAAGAAGACTATGCGCTGTTCATGAACGATCCGATCCATCCTACCAGGGCAGGATACAGAGACTGGTGGACCCCAAAGTTTGAGGAGTTCTTCCGCAGACAGTTCACAAAGTAGCTTACAGACAAAAAGAGAAGATCAACGTCTTCTCTTTTATTATTCCAGTGTCCAGCCGTGATCATTGTGATAGATCATCAGCTTTGTCATCCCGCCGTCTATACAGATATTCTCACCGGTGATAAAGCCTGCTTTCTCTGAGCAGAGATACAGCACCATGTTCGCAATATCCAGAGGATTGCCTACCCTTCCTACCGGCTGCTGATACGCGTCAGGACCTTCATATACCGTATAGTCTGTATCGATCCAGCCCGGGGATACGGAGTTTACACGGATTTTCGGTCCAAGACTTACTGCCAGGGCATGCGTAAGTGCTGCTATGCCTCCCTTGGCAGCTGTATAGCTCTCCGTCTGCGGCTGTGACATTCTGTCTCTGGATGAGGAGATATTGACTACCGAGGCATGTTCGCCAAAGTACGGCAGGAACAGCTTTGTCAGATAGAACGGGGCTGTAACACCTACTTTCAGCGCATATTCGAATTCTTCGTATGTACAGTCATTGATGCCCTTCATCAGCGGCAGTGCGTTGTTGACAAGGATATCGATATGTCCGTGCTTCTGTATGACATAAGAGACAAACTCTTCCAGCACTTTCCTGTCGGAGATATCTCCGACGTAGTGATCTCCTTCACGTATGTCGATCACTTCCGTGACTGCCTCTTCTTTGCGGAATTCCTCTGCGATGCATCTGCCGATGCCGTGAGCACCGCCGGTGATCACGACTACTTTATTCTGAAATGTATTCATCTTTTCTCCTGATCTTTATCCGGTTTTCTGCCAGCAATCTGCAGGCATCCGCAAGCGTACCTGCTGTCCGGTTGGCCCCGGTTCCCCGCAGTACGGAAGCCGACTGCGCACTGCCGAAAGCCATGCACGAAGGAAGATCGTATTCCCGCAGCCATGCCGCAATAAACCCGGCCATGAAGGCATCTCCGGCTCCTGTCGTATCCGCCGGTATGCCATTGTACAGCGTACCCATTGTGTATGTATCACGGAAGTCGGTGATCATGACACCGTTACTGCCTAGCTTGATGCCGAAGACCTTCAGCGGATATCTGCGGAAGAAGGCACAGATTACTTCCGGATCGGCGCTGTTACAGTACCGGGAAGCTTCCTGCAGACTGGGAATAAAGATGTCACAGTGATACAGCGCATCTTCAATATTCTGCAGCCACTTTCCCGATTTGTCGTAGGAGACATCCATCGAGGTAGTCAGGCCAAGCTCATGCGCTCTTTTCATCAGCTGTCCAAGCCCCGGACCATCCAGTGCCGGCAGGACATTGGCACTGCCCACATGCATGTGCACCGCTTTCTGCAGCAGATCATCACTGATCATTTCCCGGGTAAGCGTATGATTGCCGCTGTTGGGCACACGGATGATGTGTCTTTCTCCTTCCGTATCGACAAGCAGTACCGGGGAAGCGGTATGGACATGCGCACTGCGGATCAGATCATCTGTGCATACACCTGCCTGATGCAGATCCTGTATGATCAGCTCTGCCGCCGTATCTTCGCCAAGCACCGCACACAGCGATACCGACGTGCCCAGCTTTGCAAGACTTACCGCCGTATTCAGCGCATCACCGCCGGAAGAAGCTGTATACGCCTTTGCCAGGATACTGTCCGTACGGAAAAGATCTGGATCGATTCCTGTTAACAATGTATCCCAGGTCGCTGCGCCGACACACAGGACATCATACTTCGGGTGTCTCACTTGCGTGTACTTCATCCCACACTTCTGCACCCTGCGGGAAGAAATCCGTACAAGCCGCCTTCAGTGCTTCTTCCCATACTTCATATCCCGCAAAACGAACGATCTCCGGTACGATATATCCGGTCCTGTAGGTATCTTCACAGATCTTTCTGGTCAGTTTCTCATCGGATAACTTACCCAGTCCGAACACTACGGAGCCATATCTTTTATCGGTAAGACTCAGGTTGATATACAGGATCGCGGTCTGATAAAACTCCTGATAAAGAAGATCACGATGCTCCGCGATCACATCCGCAAAGCCAAGATCTTCAGCCATCTTCCGTATATCTTCCATATCCCGGTCCGGAATCTCTCCGTCATGGATGGAATTTCCGGCCAGGCTGCAGGTCAGCCAGAAACGCAGATACGTATCTGCCGGTTTATCTCCCTGCTTATATCTTTTTTCAAGAATCGTTCTGATCACGGGTGTCAGTTCCGGTGTCAGACCACGTTTTTCTGCT
Organism: uncultured Erysipelotrichaceae bacterium; assembly: GCA_902795905.1. Classification (GTDB taxonomy): domain Bacteria; phylum Bacillota_I; class Bacilli_A; order Erysipelotrichales; family Erysipelotrichaceae; genus Bulleidia. The sequence goes on along the minus strand of CADBMY010000326.1, from coordinate 2,486 downwards.
TCACCGAGCATCGCAAAACGCACATCAGGATCACGTTCTTTGTACAAACACAGCGGCCAGCTGTCCATCTTCTGTTCTACAGAATTGTTGTTGTCTTCATGTTTGAATCTTAATTCCATATACTGATCTCCTGTTAATTCAAGTATATCATGCGTATATACAGAAAAACCTCCGGGGGAGGAGGTCTTTCTGTTCTGTTTTAACCCGCACTAGTTGTGACGGTAAACTTCTACACCAAGATATGTTTCGAAGGCTTCTTCGAGGATATCTGCGACATGACCGCGGACAAAGCATACATGATGCTCGAAACCGTTCTTGCAGATGTACTTCAGCAGATCCTGAAGTCCCTCAACTGAACAGTTGGCAACACCGCCCAGTGTCTTGACTTCTTCATCTTCGAACTTACCTTCACCGACATACGCTTTCATAACACCCTTCTGGTCATCTGTCGTTACTCTGAAGAATGTCATATCGCCGGCAGCGACCTGGCCTTTGCAGGCACCGAAGCACTTCGGCTTACCGATCGTTGTACCAAGGACATCGAGGCATTCGATCTCAATATTGTCCTTCTGGAAGAAGCTCTTCGGGAAGTTGCTGCAGTGCAGACATACACATGCATTTCTGTTTTCGCGAATGTTGTTGTTCCAGTCCATCAGAGCCGGAGCTGTGTCAGCTGCCAGGTATGCTGCCAGCATGGATACAGCACCTGTAACATCGCTCTCACATGCGGAAGGTTTGCCCTTGTCACCCATCATGCTCATCGCCAGACATGTTGCGACACCATAGTTCTCTTCAACGCTGTCCCAGCACTGTACGGTACTTGCATCACACTGATACTTTTCAACCTGTTCTTCAATTGCCAGGCAGAGTTTAGCCTGCTTTGTGATCAGTTCATCACTGATGAACGGTGCTACTTCACCATACTCACGGATCTCTTTGATCTTGGCAGCTACCTTCTCTTCATCGCTGTAGTTCATGGCATTGAAGATCACTTCACTGAAGTCTACAGTCTGTATAGCAATACCATACTTCTGCAGGATCTTCTCGGAATAACGTACGGTGTTGAATGCTACCGGACGGGCACCGAGCATGGCAATTCTGGAAGAACGGATGCCCTTGACGACATTACATACAGCTGCGAATCTCCTGACATCTGCCTCAAACTCAGGGCTGTCAAGTCTGCAGGTATGATTCGTTGTCAGAGAGAACGGAATGTTTCTCTGATACAGGTTATTGCACAGGGAGATCTTGCCGCAGAAAGCATCTCTTCTGTGTGCCAGATCCATCTGATCGAAGTCATCATCACATGCCTGGATCAGGATCGGTACATTCAGTTTGGACAGAGAGATCGCCTCCGCAATACCCAGTTCTTCACCGAAGTTCGGCAGAACAACGATAATACCGGAGATCTCATCCGCATGTTTCTTGAAGAGTTCTGCACATGTCTTTGCTTCATCAAAGGTCAGTACAGCACCATAGTTTGTGTCATTCTCACCGACCATGACATAATCGTGTCCCAGTTTATCCAGTAACTTTGTGATTCCTTCACGGGCACCTTTTACCAGGCTGGAAGGGAAGAAACTTCTTGTTGATACAATTACACCAAATGTCTGTTTAGCCATTATATTCTCCTTCTTTCAGTAAGGGCAGTCCTCACGGAACTGCCTCTTATTCATTCCGATTATTTCTTTTTACCGAGTTTTTTTCCTGTCGGCTGATAGCTGGTGACCATCATCGCGAGCAGCAGTACGATACCCTTGGCGATATCGACCATGTAGTAAGGAACACCAACCATGATCAGACCGTTATCGAGGATGACCCAGAGCAGGACACCGACGAAGGTACCAAGCGCATTCGGTTTATTAATACCGGCTACGGTACGGCCGATGTTAACAGCAGCGATCGCAGGCATCAGGTAGGAACCGCCGGCGTTGGTAGCGACAGAACCGTTTCTGGCAGCCATGACCATACCGCCTAAGCAGGCGAATACACCGGTCATGATGAATGCGAATGTTCTGTAGGCATTAACGTTGATACCGGACAGTCTTGCGGCTTCAGCGTTCTCACCAACCATGTACAGATAACGTCCATGCTTGACGAAGTTCTGGAAGACGAAGACGATCAGTACGCACAGGAAGGCGAAGATGATGATCCACGGCGCTTTACCAAGGTTCCAGAAGACATCCGGAACTTTACCAAGGATCTCCTGACCGGGACGGTTAGCTTTTGTGGCTGTAACGACCTGACCCGCGGAATATGTCAGGGCAACGCCGTTCAGGATGAACTGCATGGACAGTGTAGCCAGCATACCGTTGATGTTAAACTTCAGGACCAGCGTGGAGTTGATGATACCGATCAGAATACCGGCACATACAACCAGCAGGATTGCCAGGAACCAGGGAATACCGAACCAAGCCTGCAGAGAGATCGAAAGCATACCGCCGATCGTAACTGCGGAACCTACGGACAGATCGAAGACGCCGCAG
>CADBMY010000325.1 GCA_902795905.1 uncultured Erysipelotrichaceae bacterium | reverse complement strand
TCTCCTTTCCGGATGATCCATCCGTTTTTCTTCGAGCTCTGTGCTCAATGACAAGTATGTGCAATCCTTTCACGATTGTCAATTTTCCAGACATTAATTTTTATACCTACATAACAAAAACCCCTGATCGGGGTTCTGTACTATCTTTCTTTGCCAAGGAAGAAGAGGCCGAGCATTCCCGGACCGACATGGGCGCCGGAGAACGGTTCATGCGGACATACGGTCACATCCGCTTCCGGTGTGATCTCCAGGATCATACTCTTCAGTGTCTCAGCATCCTGCAGACAGTCACCGTGCGAGATATAGACCTTCGGGGCTGTGATATCCATCCGCTTCTCCCTGTACTTATCCGCCAGCATCCTGATTGCTTTCTTCCGGCCGTGAGCCTTGGCACAGGAGACGATATGCCCGGTATGGTCACCATAGAGGATCGGCTTGATATTCAGGGTCGTTGCGATCAGTGCAGTCGCCCCGCTGACTCTGCCGGTTCTCTTCAGGAAGTTCAGATCATCCACGGTAAAGTACTGACAGCAGTGCGGCACCATCTCGTCGAGGATCTTTGCGGCATCCCTCACCGGTACACCGTCTCTGCTTAACTCTGCAGCCTTGATCGCCAGCATGCCGTTGCCGAAGCCGCAGCCGTGGGAATCCACGATATGCACAAATCTGCCCGGATGTTTCTCCATCAGCTGTTCTGCCGCTGTATGTGCCGCATTGTATGTGCCGCTGATACCCGAGCTCATGGCCACGTAGATGATATCATTTCCTGCCTGCAGCAGCGGATCAAACGTATTCATAAACAGTTCTGTATTTAACAGACTGGTCTTGACAACGACCCCTCTGCGCAGACCGTTATAGTATGCGGGCATATCAAAATGCTCAATATCCCCTGTATATATACAGGACACACCGTCTGTTGTATACTCGCTCGGAAGCAGCTGTATGCCTTCCAGCAGTTTTCCCGGAAGATTAGCGGTGCCATCCGCAAAAACAGAAAATGTCATAGTTTCCTCCATTTCCGATTCGCATAAATACAAAATACCACTTCTGTACAGTTCATTTCAATCTTTCGCGGTATCTCCTGTCACAGAAGAAAAGATCCCGGAGGATCTTTTATCTGTTATATAAGCTTATTCCGTGTCTTCTGTTTCCGCGGGTTCTGCTTCCCTGACCAGTTCATCGTCATAGCACATGGATGTACTGGTGCCGCCGTCCAGACGTATCGCATTGTATGCGTCCAGTTCATCCAGCAGGAAGTCCTGTACCTTTTCATCACGCATGCCGTTCCAGAAGTTGATCAGGTAGTATGTGCCGTCTTTCTTCTGAGCCAGACAGCTGAAGGCATAATCATTGCTGTGGTAGGCATACCAGCCGTAACCGTTTGTCAGATCTTTTCTCTCACCCTCGACGATATACGTATAGGATCCCGATACAGCACATTCGGATTCGACCTTCTCACCGATCCAGCCGGTGCCGTTGACCGCATCTTCGCCGCTGTATACCAGTTTCATGAGACCTGTCCTGTCCCAGTAGGCTGTCGCATACCCGCTGCCGTAGTCCGGTACATTCGGTTCACTGCCGAAGTATGTCCACTTGCCTGCCATCCTGACAGCCCCTACCGGCTGCCCGTAGTTCGGCACGGTATGCCATGCATAGTAATTGGCATTGATACCGCCGGCACGGATATATCCCTCACTGACAAGACCCCAGTCATAGATGTTATTGAGCCATTCCGCATGACCCATGTAATCCACCTTGATGAACGTTGTCTCGGAGGGCATGACTTCCAGCATGTCATAATTGATGCCCTTGTAGTTGCCGGTATGATGGATGATCGAAGCTTCCGTATCTTTCAGCGTATAGATATTGATGGCTGAACCTACCGCATTGTTAAAGCCGAGAATAAAGGTATTGGAACTGCCCTGTCCCCAGGCTTTATGGACCATTTCTGCTTCTGCTTTTACGGTATGCGGAAGGATCACAGCCAGTCCGACACACAGTACGGTGATGATTTTCTTCAGTTTCTTCATACGGATTAATGGTAAATGATTTTCAGCGGAAAAGATAGTCTCAAAACTGTACCTTTCATGCGGTACAATGGATAACATGAAAAAGATGATTCTGCTGATCCTGCCGGCACTGCTGTTTACCGGCTGCGCAGTAAAAGAAAAAGAGATGGAGATCACTGTCTTCGGCAATACCGTTCCGGCGGTATATACAGGCAGAGTGAAGAAGAAACTGCCTAATGGTGAAGGTACTGCCCTGATGGAAAATGATGCCAAAGCAGAAGGTGTATTCGAACTTGGCACATATATCTCCGGGAATATTGAAAACACTCCCTATGTCATTACATACAGGGATCAGAAGATCTCCGGTATCTATACCGGCGAAGTCAATGAACAGCTTCCTTTCGGTAATGGAACATTTACCTCCGATACGTTCTCATATACCGGTATATGGACAGACGGCGATCCGGAAGGACCAGGTACGGTTACTGCCGCAGAGTTCAGTATTGATACCCCCAAAGAAGTGCTTACCGGCAGTTACAGCGGTGAATATACCGGGGGTCAGGCAGAAGGAAGCGGAACCTTTACCTATCAGAATGGTAACGAAGAAGTACAGCTGGAGGGTAACTTTACCGATAACCAGTTTGACGGACCGATGACCAAGACCGTACGTTATCAGGATACCGTCAAGACATATCCTGTATATTACCGTAACGGACGGCTGCAGGAAACGGCTGTGGCAGTGATCGCCTATCTTGAGGGCATGCGGAATGATTCCTACTGCCTGAGTGTTGAACAGCTGACGTTTATCTCCGATCATTCCCGTCAGTTTGAAGGCAATGTAAAAGAAGAGGACATCTCTGCCCTCTATAACCATACGTTTGATTATGCCGGCTTTAAGGATGAGGATACCCCGGAGCTGATCATGATCCGCAATGCCATAGTTCGTTCCGTACAGCGATACAAGCCGTATGACGGTGCCGATACCGTTACCTCGATGATCGTCCAGAACAATGACGGGTGGTATCATCTCGTCTTCGCGTATTCCGCAGAGAGTGCAGATCCCGGTGAGTACGTGGATATCTGTGCCCTGCCTCTTCACCGCAGTACGATCACCGCCCCGGAACAGGATTACCCCTGCATCGATGCGGCCGGAGTATACATCATCGGCGGCTGATCACATTCACATAACATACCTGATATACGGGAAAGGCCCTGACGATGATGTCAGAGCCTTTTGTATTACTCGAGTTTTCCCAGTTCACTGCTTTCCAATACGACCAGGAGCTTGTCTTTGTCCGAGAGCGGTTTGAACGGATCCGTGAATTCCCACTGTTCGCCTTCATCCTT
>CADBMY010000324.1 GCA_902795905.1 uncultured Erysipelotrichaceae bacterium | reverse complement strand
CCACAAAGTCAATACATCCTCTGATGTACGTAACATCGCTACTGTATCTTCCGGCAGTGAAGAGATCGGTCAGATCATTGCCGATGCTATGGACAAGGTCGGCAAGGACGGTGTCATCAACGTAGATGAGTCCCAGAGCTTTGAGACCTTCCTCGAGATGACAGAAGGCATGCAGTATGACAAGGGTTATGTATCTCCTTACATGGTCACAGACCGTGAGAAGATGGAAGTAGAGATGGAGAATCCTCTGATCATGGTTACAGACCAGAAGGTCAATACGATTCAGGATATCCTGCCTGTGCTGGAAGAAGTTGTTAAGGCCAACAGAGCTCTGCTGATCATCGCTGATGATTTCGATAATGAAGTCATGAGCACCCTGATCATCAATAAGCTCAGAGGTACCTTCAATGTTGTTGCGACAAAAGCTCCGGGCTTTGGTGACAATGCCAAGAACAACCTCGGTGATATCGCTACTGTAACCGGTGCTGCATTCTTCGCCAAGGATCTGAATGCCAACCTCGCAGAGATGAAGGTATCCGATCTCGGAAGCGCCAAGAAAGTCATCGTCGGCAAGGATAAGACAACGATCATCGGCGGTAAGGGCAAGAAGGCAGAAGTAGAAGCCAGAGTTGCTGAGATCCGCAAGACGGCAGAGAATACAACTTCCGACTACGATAAGAAGAAGCTGATGGAACGTCTCGGCAAGCTGACAAACGGTATTGCCGTGATCAAGGTCGGCGCAACAACTGAGACAGAGTTAAAGGATAAGAAGCTCCGTATCGAGGATGCCCTGAACGCTACCAAGGCTGCTGTAGCCGAGGGTGTTGTGGCCGGCGGCGGTCTCGCTCTGATCAAGGCTTACAATGCGATCAAGGCGGATATGAAGTCTGAGACAACAGATGTTCAGAAGGGTATGAATGTCGTTATGGAAGCCCTGAAACAGCCGATCATCCAGATTGCTGAGAATGCCGGATATGATGGTTCTGAGATCTTCGAGGCACAGATGGCCAAGAAGGATAACGTTGGCTTTGATGCCAAGAACGGTGTCTGGGTAGATATGTTCAAGAAGGGTATTATCGATCCTGCCAAGGTTACACGTTCTGCTCTGCTGAATGCCGCAAGCATCTCCGGTCTGTTCATTACAACGGAAGCAGCGGTTGCTGAGATTCCTGAGAAGAATCCGGCACCGGCTCCGCAGATGCCTGAGTATTAATTCTTAAGACAGTGAAAGCCATACCGCAGGGTATGGCTTTTTCTGTGCATATTTTCCAAAAGATAGTATACTGAATAATATGTTTAAGAAGATCAAGGAAAAATTCTTTACAAAGCAGTTTCTGACATTCGGAATCATCGGTGTGATCAACACACTGGTATCACAGGGACTGTACATGCTGTTTGTGCAGCTGAATACATCCGTTGGTACAGCCAGTATCCTCGGTGATGTGATCTCGATGATCGGTTCCTACTTCATGAATACACTGATCACGTATAAGCAGAAACCGAACTGGAAGAGCGCCGTGACTTTCCCGCTGAGTTATATCCCCGGGATCATTATTTCGGCATTGATGGTCATCATCGTCGTTGACTGGCTCCATGCCCCGAAGATGTTTGCCAAGATCCTTTCACTGCCGCTGTATATTCCGGTGAACTTCCTGTGTATGTCTTTTATCATGAAGACGTTCGGTAAGAAAGCATGAAGATCCTGAAAGTATTACTCAGTCTGCTCATTTCCGTGAATATGTCTGCCGCTAAGGACAGATACGGCGGTGTGCTTTTCATCGGTGATTCGTATGCCGAATCCGGAAGCTGGCCTGCGTATGCGGCAGATGCGGCACAGATCGAAGATTATAAAGTCTCGGCCATGGGCGGAACAGGTTTTGTCAATGACAACAACGGCGTGACTTTCCTGACCCTGTTACAGGATGCTTCAAGTGAAAAGAATAAGCATTACCGGTGGGTCTTTGTCATCGGCGGATATAACGATCACTACCATTCTGCGGAGAAGATCGGGGCTGCGATCGATGAGTTCTGTGCGAATGCAAAAGAACTGTTTCCGAATGCTCAGGTCGTGATCGGAATGTGCGGATGGAGATATAAGGATGCCGGTGTCCAGAAGGGACTTGAGGCGGTCAAAGAGGCATATAAGCAGGGTGCGGAACGAAACGGCGCCTGGTATCTCGAGGGAATCGAGAATGTTCTGCGTGAAGGCAAGCACTTCATGGAGGACAGTTTTCACCCGGATGATTACGGCGGCTGGATGCTCGGTGTGTATATTGCAGAGTATCTGATGAAGGCTGCCCCGGAGGAAGTTCCGGCGCTTCCT
>CADBMY010000323.1 GCA_902795905.1 uncultured Erysipelotrichaceae bacterium | reverse complement strand
GGACTACCTGGTCTATGACTTTCTGGATCAGTTCGGTCTGCCGCGGTTATCCACGGTGATCCGTTTCCTGGTCCTGCCGGCTCTGGTGCTTGCGGGCTTTATCCTGAAAGAGAAGAAAAAGAAACCCGTGTTTATCGGGGCTTTTGTCTATGGTCTTTCGTTGGCGGTCTACTTTGTGCTGCACTGCCGGCAGGCACAGGCAATCTTTGAACGTCTGCTGTTTACCGATAACTTCTGGTTCGGCACCTGGCAGGAACTGACCTATGTGCTGACACTGGTGCTGCCATACGGACTGACATATCTTCTGTACCATGAGGAGTTTACACAGAAGGAGATGCGGCAGATGTACACATCTCTCAGTGCTTTGATCTCGATACCGATCCTGATCGGTGACTTGTTTGTCTTTGGCCGCAGTACATACTACGGCTTTACGGTCGCGAATCTTTTCAGCTGGTTTGCGGGCATCTACGACTGGTATCATCCCCGTACACTGGCCAGTAAGTTCTTCTTCAACGAAGGCAATACGATCGGCATTCTGCTGTTCATGTTACTGCCGTTAATGTACTGGTGTCTGGTCAGTGCCGAAAACAGGAAGGAAAAGATCCGCACCGGTATTCTGATCCTGATCCAGTCCATGAGCATGCAGATCCTTTCGACAAGAGTCGCAACCTACGGTGCGATCGTGATCCCGGTCCTGTTTCTGGCCTTTGTGATCCTGGATAAACTGCTGAATCATACGGCATACCTGACAAGGAAACTGATCGTTTTCTGCCTGGCTTCGGCCGCTCTTTTCGGTGCGTTCCTGAACTTTACGCCGGCGATCCAGAACCAGAAGGTGGATGCGGTCAACGATGTAGCTCTGCTGCATAACGGCATGGCGGAAGAGGGCAGAGAGATCCTGGCCAATGCCGAAGATCTGATCCCCGGCACCCCGGAATATATCAACTTCTATGTGTATATGTTTGAGGTATACGGTATCGGTGCCAGGTATATTCAGAGTGTGCCTTCGATGTATTATACGGAGTATTACAACTATCAGGTGGATCCCAAGTTCTGGGTCGATGTCTGCTTCATGGATGTCTTTGACAGAGTCAACGGCAGACAGATCGAAACCATCTTCTTTAACTATAAGTACAAGGAACTCTCCGCTGCCGAGAAGATCCTCGGCATGGGATATTCAACGTTCATGAACGGTTCCATCGTCCTTGAAAGAGACTTCAAGCAGCAGGTCTATACGCTTGGCTATCTCGGCTTTGTGCTGACGATCGGACCGTGGTTAGTGCTTCTGCTGTACGGTGTATATATGTTCCTGAGACATTTCCGCAGGCTTGCGACGCTCGAGAATATGTGTCTGGCGGCGGCACTTGGGGCCGGTCTTGGTTCGGCATATCTCAGCGGTCATATGCTTGATCAGTTTATTACATCATCATTTATGGCGCTGATCGTGGCAGTGCTTCTGCAGAAGGTCAATGCCGTGAGGAAAGAGGGGTAGAGTATGCGTCCTACAGTCAGTGTGATCGTTCCCTGCTACAACGCTGCCGGCACCGTGGAAAAAACGCTCGACAGCCTGCGTGCACAGACGCTGCGGAATATGGAGTTCATCGTCATCAATGACGGTTCTCAGGATCTGACCCTGGAAGTTCTGGAGAACTATGCGGTGACCCATCCCGACTTCAATATGCATATATATTCCAAGGAGAATGAAGGTATCGCGGAAGCCAGAAACTTCGGCCTCTCCAAGGTAAACGGAGAATATGTCGGCTTCCTGGACAGTGATGACTATACCGATCCCGAGATGTATGCGGTCCTGTACAGAAAGGCAAAGGAAGATGACTACGAGATGGTCGTCTCCGATTTCTGGTGGGTCAACTCCAAAGGGGAGAAGAGAGAAAAAGAGGGACCGTATGAACCCGGTCCGGATATGATGGTAAAACTGTTTGCGGTCCTCTGGAACAAGATCTACAGGATGGATCTGATCCGTACCGTGGACTTCAAGTTTCCCTACGGCGACAGGTATGAAGATGCCTGCTATCTGTATATGCTTACATCACAGCTCAGTCATATTGCCTTTGTCGATCAGGCCTTTGTACGCTATGTACAGTCTGACAAAAGCATTACCCATACCAATAACGAAGAAGTAAAGAACATGATCGATGTTTTTGAACGGATCAATGCCTACTACAAGTCACATTATCTGTTCGAGAAGTATCATGATGCCCTGGAGTATATCCATGTAAAGTTCTTCCTCGGCAACAGTTTCCTGCGCAGTTCCCGCATCCCCGACCGTGATGACCGCCGCCGGACGATCCGCATGGGCTGGGATCTGCTCAACCGGGAATACCCGCACTGGCCGGACAATCCGTACCTGAAAACGATGCCGGGACTGAAAAACAAGTACTTCCGCATGGTACGTTCCTGGAATATTGATTTCTTTGCCTGGATCTTCAGGCACTTTCACAGAGATAACCTGTAGTTCTTAAGAATTGCCGAAGACAGCCGCAGGACTGTATGTTCTGCGCATTTTTCGGTATAATAAGTAAACACCCGGAGGTTGCATATGACACTGTTATCAATCGTGGTTCCCTGTTATAACGAAGAGGAAACGCTGCATCTGTATTACGATGCGACTGTAAAAGTTTTGAATGAAATGAATATGGACCATGAGTTCATCTTTGTTAATGATGGTTCACGAGACAGAACACTGGAGATCATGAAGGAGCTTCATGATGCTCATCCGGGAGAGATCAAGGTGATCAACTTCTCAAGAAACTTCGGCAAGGAAGCCGGTTTCCTGGCAGGTCTTGAACACGCCAAGGGTGACTATATTACGGTCATGGATGCCGATCTGCAGGATCCGCCCGAATATCTGCCGAAGATGTTTGAGACCATGGAGAAGAACGGTGATGATATCGTTGGTTCCCGCAGGGTGACCCGCAAGGGAGAACCGAAGATCAGATCATTCTGTGCCCGTACATTCTACAAGCTGATCAACCGCTTTTCGGAAGTGGAGATCGTAGATGGGGCCAGAGACTTCAGACTGATGAAACGGCAGGTCGTTGATGCGATCCTGTCTCTGCGTGAATATAACAGATTCTCCAAGGGAATGTTCGTCTGGGTAGGCTTTAAGGCAGAATACCTGGAATATGAGAATGTCGAAAGAGTCGCTGGAGAGACTTCATGGTCGTTCTGGAAACTGTTCAGATATGCGCTGGACGGTATTATCGAGTATACGAATGCACCGTTACGGGCTTCGGTATGGGTCGGAGGTTTCCTGACCGCGGTCATGCTGGTTGAGCTGATCGTGCTGCTGATCATGAGCCTGACGGGACATGTCTTCGGCAATACGACGGTCATCCTTTCCTTTCTCCTGTTCCTGGCCGGTGTTGTACTCCTGGCTCTTGGCATTATCGGTGAGTATCTGGCAAAGACATACGATGAAGTCAGAAAGAGACCTCACTACATCATCAAGGACTACTATGATTGATCATCCGTAAGGAGGTTAACGATGACAGATAAGAAGAAAAAGACAGGACGCCGCAAGCCGCCGATCATCCTGATCGTGCTGATGCTGGTGACGTGCATAGCTGTCTCTGCCGCTGTAATTGTCAATATATTCGGTATTCTCCGTACGCAGGAGGCAGAACCCGATGCCGTGCCGGCAGCAGAGAAGAACAACCGCTCCATGCGCAACGATTACTACGAGATCGGCAATAATCCCACGGATCTGGAGAAGGAAGAATTCCAGAAACTGACGGATGCGGTCAAGAGCGGCACCGACGCGGAGAAGGCAGAAGCCTGTGCCCGCAACTTTGTCGCAGATCATTTCACCTGGACAAACAAGGACGGCAACTACGAGATCGGCGGTATCCAGTACGTATACGGTGAGAAAGCCAGCGGTTTTGAGACATGGTCAAGACATAACTTTTATGATGATCTGGATCTCTATATCACGCAGTACGGCAGGGATAAGCTGATCGAAGTCGCCTCGATCACAACGACTTCCGTCAAGGAAGCACCTGATTTTGTCTATGAACGCTGGCTCGATACCGGTGTCAGTGAGAACATATCTTTTAAGTGTTATGAAGTAAACCTGGCATGGACATATGCCGATAACTGTACGATCACGGATCAGTTCCCGAACGAGGGAAGATTCTTTGTGATCTACAATACAGTTCGTTATGAGATTGCTGAATTCTATGATATGGACAGTATCAGAGAATGGGAAGCACAGAACAGTTAGGAGGTCAGGCATGAGCGAAGGATTTTTAAATGACAGCCCGCAGACTCCCGAAAAGAATACCGTAAAGAAACCAAAGCATGGGAAGAGAAGGGATCATACGGCACTGAATATCGTTCTGACAGTGCTGAGTGTACTGGGCAACGCTGCTGTTGTCTTTACTCTGTTCAATGTGACACAGTTTGCCGGTATCAGTAAGTCTCTGTTTATCGTGATCAATGTGATCGCACTGCTGGTGCTTCTGATCAGTGATCTGCTGATCATCAATGCCCTGCGTACGAATAAGAATCTGTTCTATATTCTCGGCAGTATCCTGACCGTGATCGCCCTGTGTATCGGTGCCGCAGGTACCTATGCCACGATGCGTGTAAACAAGAATATCGATAAGATCACCGGTGAAACGACGCAGGAGAGCATCTCCGCCAGCCTGATCGTATATACCGGCGAAGGGGCAGAAAAGATCACGGATGTCAGCCAGCTTGACGGCGGTGTTGTCGGTTTTGCGACAGGCACCAATGCCGGAGAACTGGGCAAGAACCAGATCACAGCCAGAGGCATCAATGCATCATTTGAAGAGTATACGGATTACTCTTCGGTCGTGATTGCACTTTTAAACGGTGAGATCGACTGTGCGATCCTGCCGACCAACTATGTCAGTATGTTCCAGAACGAAGCCGGCCTGAAGGAGTATCTTGCGTCCACAGCTTCGATCCTGGACTTTGAAGAAACCTTTACGATCACCAATACATCCGGCAGTGACAAGGATATTACCAAGGAGCCGTTTACGGTCCTGCTGATCGGCAACGCCGACGGGCTCAGCGATACGATGATCCTGTGTTCGGTCAATCCTCTCAGCATGACGGTAACGATGTCTTCACTGGCCCGTGACTCCTACGTACCGATCACCTGCTACGGCGGCAATTCCTCGAAGCTGAATGCCAGCCATGCGGTCAGCAGAGACTGTACGATCGCAACGATCGAGAAGCTGGTAGGGGTCGAGATCGACTATTATGTAGATACAAACTTCCAGGGTGTTGTCGATGTCGTCGATGCCCTGGGAGGCATCCTGATCAACAGTCCGATCGCCTTTGTCGGCCAGAACGCTTCGGCAGAGCGCGGACATTACACGGTCTATGTGCCGGCAGGGGAGAATACCGTTAACGGTGAGCAGGCTCTGGCCTTTGCCCGTGAGCGTTATAAGTTCTCCACCGGTGACTTTGCCCGTCAGGAACATCAGCAGCAGGTCATCAGGGCAATCGTCCAGAAACTGATGCGTACAAGAGATCCCAATACATTCCTGAATGTACTGGATGCGGCCGGAAACAACATTCAGACCAATCTCTCCGTATCACAGATGACTTCTTTCTTCCGTATGGCTCTGCAGAAAGCTAACCGCTACTATGACAGTGAGCATGTTGAAAACATCTTTGACATTCAGAACTCCCGTGTCACCGGTTATTCTTCCGGTCTCTGGGACGGCAATCTGAAACTCGTATTGTATATCTACCGTCTGTGGCAGGGTTCCCTGACCGCAACGAAGAACTTCATCAACAGCAATATCAATCTTCAGGCAGCACCGACAGCGGACACAAAACATGTGAAATGGTCAGTGAACTGGGGCTATTATACACAGCCGACGATCTCCTACGAGAGTTATGCCGAAGCGAGAATCCCTTCCGATGTACCGCCGGAAGTACTCGAGAATACCGAGGACGGATGCCGTGTACAGGGCAAGTACTGGTATGACGGTTCATGCCATGACACCCCGTTTGTAGAGACAAGCGAGACACCGGATGAGAATACCGAGCAGGGCTGTAACATGGTAGGCAAGTACTGGTATGACAACCAGTGTAACGCTGAGCCTAAGGCAACACCGACACCTACAGCTACATCTACAACTGAGACACTGCCGGAAACTGAAGAAGGCTGCCGAACATATTTCAAAGAGGAAGGGCACTGGTATAACGGCAAGTGCAACATAGACAAACAAGCCCAGCCGACGGATTCTCCTACACCTTCATCAGGAGGTGAAACCCCGACACCGACGCCTGATGTAACACCGACACCTACACCAGAGCCCACGCCGGAG